>DASSXJ010000184.1 GCA_035703895.1 bacterium
GGGTATTATTCCGCCGGCCTCATCACGCGGATGACCCGCGGGAGCCTGCTCGAGGTCCTGCGCCAGGACTACGTGCGGACCGCGCGCGCGAAAGGGCTGGCAGAGGGGCGGGTGGTGCTCCGGCACGCGCTGCGCAACGCGCTCCTCCCGACCGTCACCGTGATCGGATTGACCTACGGCAGCCTGCTCTCCGGCGCCGTGCTCACCGAGACGATCTTCTCGTGGCCAGGCGTGGGACGGTACGCGACTAACTCGGTCATCAGCGTGGATATCCCGGCCGTCCTGGGGGTGACGCTGGTGATCGCGGTGATCTACTCGACGGCGAACCTCGCCGTCGACGTCCTCTACGCGTACTTGGATCCTCAGGTTCGCTACTCGTAACGTTCCTTATAAGGAGCAGACCACGGAGATCGTCTGGCGGGCGATGCGGAGGAGTCCGTTGACGCTCACCGGCGGGGTGATCGTCGCCGTCTTCATTTTCATCGCCCTCCTCGGCCCGTTCCTCGCTCACCAGAACCCGCTCGCTCAGGACCTGGGCCAAAGGTTGATCGCGCCGAGCCGCGTCCACCTCTTCGGCACCGACTCGCTCGGGCGCGACGTCTTCGCTCGCGTGATCTACGGGGCCAGGATCTCGGTCGTGGCTGGCGGTGCCGTAGTCACGGGCGCGACGATCTTCGGCCTCGCGACCGGTATGCTTGCCGGGTGGAACGGCGGATGGTGGGACGAGGCGCTGATGCGGATCACCGACATGTTTCTGGCATTCCCGAGCCTCATCCTCGCGATGGCCATCTCGGCGATCCTGCGGCCCAACCTCACCAACGCCCTGCTGGCCATCACCGTGACCTCGTGGCCGGTCTATGCCCGGATCGCTCGGGCCCAGGTGCTCTCGCTGCGTGGCCGGGAGTACGTGGAGGCGGCCCGCGCCGAAGGTGCGACAGACACCGCGATTCTTGCGCGCCACCTCGTCCCCAATGCCATCGCACCCATCCTGGTGCAGGCCACGCTGGATGTCGGCAGCATCATCCTCACCGCAGCCGGGCTGTCGTTCATCGGCTTTGGTGCGCAGCCGCCGACGCCCGAGTGGGGGCTCATGGTCTCCGATGGGCGCCGGTTCCTCATGGAGCAGTGGTGGATCGCGACCTTTCCGGCCATCGCCATCCTCTTCCTCGTCCTGGGGTTCAACCTCTTCGGGGACGGCGTGAGAGACCTGCTGGATCCGAGGTTGCGGAAGGCGTAGCCAATTGATGGCTCACCGCTCGACGGCGGTCGTGCTCGGCCTGATCGCCGCTGCGGCGGTCTTGCAGGTGGTCGGGGCCGCGCGCGTACCCGTCCCGGTCCACTACGATTACGACGAAGGCGTCTACGCCGCGACGGCCGATGCGGTCGGGCACGGCGGTCGGCTGTACCAGGACGTCTTTGTGAGCCAACCCCCCGTGCTGATCCTGACGATCCGGGGGATGTTCGCGCTCCTCGGGACATCTCTCCCCGTCGCGCGGAGCACGGTGGTGCTTTCCTCAGCCCTCTGGCTCATCGCGATCCTCGCGATGCTCGTCGCTCGAGGGTGCCCCTGGGGCGGCGCCCTAGCCGTCTGTCTCCTCATAGGGCGGCCGGTGTTTCTCGTCATGGCGCGCACAGTGGAGATGGAGGTGCCGAGCGAAGCGCTGGCGTGCGCCGCCTTTGCCTTGGCCGCATGGGGGGCACGGCGCCCGGGACCCGTTTGGTGGGCCGGTGCCGGCGCCCTGGCGGTGCTCGCGCTCATGACGAAGCTGACCGCCGCCACCTGTCTCCTGCCCCTTGCCGGCGCCGCGATCACCCACGGACCCGCGCTGGGTCGGAGGTTGGCGTTGATGGCGGCGGGAGCCGTTCTTGCCACCGGCGTGCTCCTGCCCTTCATCGCCACGGCCGGGTTTTTGGATCAGGTCTTCGCGTTTCACGTCGTCCTCGCGCGCGCGCATCCGCAGTCGCCCCTGACCCACGCGGCAACCATCGCGCGGTTCTTGACATCGCAATGGCCGGTCAGCGCCGCCGGTGCGTTTGGACTCTGGTGGTCGATCCGGAGCGGCACCTGGCTGGACCGCGCCCTCGTTGTGTGGCTCGCCGCCGACTGCGCCGTCCTGATCGGCCTGACTCCCCTCTGGGAACACCACCTCATCATTCTGATGTCACCGCTTGCGCTGCTGGCCGGCAAGGCGCTGGATCGCATCGGTGTCTGGATCGCTCGATCAGGCGAGGGGGCACGCCTGGCAACGCGTGCCGGGCTCGCCGCGGTCATCGCCGCCTACCTCATCTGGGGCGTCTCCGCCGTGCCGAAGCCGGCTTCGTCGGGGGAACTCGAACGGGCCGTTGCGCAGATCGGCGGTGCCGTTCCCGCAGGTGGAAAGATCCTCACCGACGATCCGATGGTGGCCTTCTTGGCCCGCCGCCCCCTGGCGGCCGGATTGGTCGACACCTCGCTGGCGCGGATCTGGGCAGGCGAGATCACAGAGGCGAAACTGCTGCCGTTGTTGCACGAAAACGGGACGGATGCGGTGGTGTTCTGGCGGGGGACCTTCCGCGCATACTTTCCACGCTTGGAGCCTGCCGCGGCGAGTCTGTTCCCGGTCGCGGTGGCGGCTCGGGGCGGCCGCGTCCTGCTGTTCAAGGTGCCGCCGGTCCTCGGGCGCCCCTGAGGGGGACGAGGAGGAGGAAGGGCAGCACCTGCCGGATTCACCCGGCGAGGAGGTGAGGCGATGCGGCGCTGGAGTGCATGGTGTCTTGCCGGCATGATGGTGCTGAGCGTGTTGGGACCGGCGTCGGCCCAGGGCGGTCAGCGGGGCGGGACGCTTCGGGTCGCCCTCGAGGGGGATCCGCCGACCATGGATCCCCACCGATCGGGCGCCGTCGTCGAGCGGCAAGTGTATCAAAACCTCTACGACAAACTTATGGACACGGACGCCGACCTGGCGATCGTGCCGATGCTCGCCACGTCGTGGACGGTCAGCCCCGACGGGCGGTCCGTGACCTTCAAACTTCGGCAGGGGGTGACCTTTCACGACGGCACCCCGTTCAATGCCGAGGCGGTCAAGTACAACGTACAGCGCATGCTCGATCCCAACTTCCCCTCGGTGCGGCGCAGCGAGATCAAGCCGGTGAAAGAGGTCGTCGTCGTCGATCCCTCCACCGTCCAGTTCGTTATGGAGCGGCCGTACAGCCCGCTGCTCTACGTGCTGACCGACCGCGCGGGGATGATGGTCTCCCCGGCGGCGGCGCAGAAGGACGGCCTGAACTTCTCGCTCCATCCGGTGGGGACCGGGGCGTTCCGTTTCGTCGAGAAGGTTCCTCAAGACCACATCACGCTTGAGCGCAATCCGAACTACTGGGCGAAGGGGTTGCCGTATCTCGACCGGCTGATCTTCCGAACGATCGTGGACGACAACGCGCGCGTCGCGAACGTGAAGTCGGGCGACATCGAAATGATCAGCGGGGTGCCGCTGCCGCAGGTGACGCAGCTCGCAAAGGAGGCGGCACGGCCGGGCGCGCGCATCCGGCTGCTCGAACACGGCGCGTTCGAGTGGGACGGCATGTCGCTCAACACGACCCGGTCGCCGTTCGACAGCAAACTTTTGCGCCAGGCGTTCAGCGCGACGATCGACCGGGACGCGATCGCCAACGCCGTCCTGCAGGGCGCGGCCTATCCCGCCAATTCGTTTTTCCCGACCGGAACGCCGGCGTATGATCCGACCTGGAAGGTCCCCGCCCGGAACCTTTCGGTTGCCAGGGAGAAGCTCCGGGAGGCGGGACGCCCCGACGGGTTCGAGTTCATCGTGCTGGCGACCGCGGGGCAGCAGCGGCAGGCGGTGGCGCAGGCGCTCCAGGCGATGGCGGCCGATGCGGGGATTCGCTTGAAGATTCAGATCGTCGAGACGGGTGCGCTGGGCGATTCGATCACCCGTCTCCAGCACCAGGCGGCGCTGATGATTTGGAGCGGCCGGCCTGACCCGGATTTCGACATCTACCCGTTCGTGACCCCATCTGGGATTGGCGCGCTCAACTTCGCCGGCTACGCGAACCCCAAAGTCGAGGAGATGCTGGACAGCGCCCGGTATCTCAACAACATGGCGCAGCGGCGGCGCGTCTATCACGAGGTGACGAAGATCCTGGCAGACGACGAGCCATACGTCATTCTGTACTTCCCGAAGGAGTACAAGCTCGTCTCGACCCGAGTGCGTGGGTTCGCCCATGTCCCCGATGGGATGCTGCGGCTTCGGTCGGTATGGTTGGCCCCTTGAGCCTGGTACGAACAGGCTTTCGTCTGGTCCACCGCGCAGAGTCCGGACGAAACACCGGGCCGGACACCTCTGATGGAAGGAGTGGCGAGCACCGAAAATCAATTACCGGTGGACATGCCGAATGATGTGCAATAACGGTGAAGGGGTGAGACGGGATGCGGGATCGGGTCGGACAACGCGGGATTCTCTGGGCAGTCGTCACGGCCGTGGCAATCGTCGGCGCGATCACCCTAGGCACATATGTGCATGCCCAGAGCCAGGCCAAATCGCTCTATGCGCGGCTCGGAGGGTATGACGGGATCGCGGCGGTGAGCGACGACTTCGTCGGACGGCTGGCCAGTGACCCACAGCTCGGCAAGTTCTTCGTCGGCCACAGTCAGGATTCGCTGCGTCGGATCCGCCAGCTCGTGGTGGACCAGTTGTGCGAGGCGACCGGGGGCCCGTGCTACTACATCGGGCGTGACATGCGAACGGCGCACAAGGGCCTGGGGATCAGCGAGTCAGACTGGCAGGTCGCGGTCAAGCACCTCGGAGAGAGCTTTGACAAGTTTAAGGTGCCTCAGCAAGAACGCAGCGAGCTCGCCGGCGCGCTGGGGAAACTGAAGGCCGATATCGTGGAGAAGCCCTGACCGGGGAGTGGGACATTGACTCCCGGCCGATGGGACGGGGAACTCAGCGCCAGGCCGGGCGGGGGATCGGGCAGGGATGATGCTTGAGGTCGGTGGACTCCGCTTTCACGTTGTGGACGAAGGGAAGGGAACCCCCGTCGTCCTGCTGCACGGATTCCCTGATACCGCCCGTATCTGGCGATCGCAGATTGCGGCCCTCACCGCGGCAGGTTACCGCGCCATCGCCCCCGACCTGCGGGGACGCGGCCGCAGCGAGCGTCCCCCGAGTGTGTCCGATTACTTGTTGGCCGCTCTCGTTGGCGATGTTACCGGCATCATGGACGCGCTGGACGTGGAGCGGGCGCACGTGGTCGGTCACGACTGGGGTGCTGGAGTGGCATGGGTGCTGGCCTCCCTGGTTCCCCAACGGGTGGATCACCTCGTCGTCATCTCGGTCGGCTTCCCGGGCGTGACACGCCCTGATCTCGAGGCGCTCCAGAAAGCTTGGTACCGGCTCCTGTTTCTGTTCGAAGGAACGGCCGAGGAGCTGTTGCAAAAAGACGACTGGTACCTCTTCCGCGAGACGCTCCAAGGGCGGGGCGACGTTGAGCAATACATCGCCGAGCTCTCGGAGCCGGGTGCGCTGACCGCTGGGCTGAACTGGTACCGGGCGAATCTGCCCGCCGGCCAACTACTCGGGCCGTCGCTCCAGCTGCCGCCGGTGCAGGCCCCGACGCTCGGCATCTTTGGGACCGAGGAGCCCTATCTGACAGAGGCCTCGATGGTGCGTTCCAAGGAACAGGTCCGGGGAGCGTGGCGTTATGAGCGTCTCGAGGGTATTGGGCACTGGGTGCAGCTTGAGGCTTCAGAGCGGCTCAACACGCTTCTCCTCGAGTTCCTCCCCAAGCGGCCCGACGTGAGGGCGTAGACCCCTAAGACCTGACGCAAACCTCCGGAAAACCTCTTATATCAGGCCGCTGGCCTGCGGCCGTGCGTCTAAACCGCGCTGGTTGTGGGTATGAGAAAAGATGCCCGGACGTGCGCGGTTTTGGGAGGTGAGGCGATGCGGATTATGGGCCTTCTCGTAACCTGCACGATGGGGTTGGCGTTACCCCTCGGACTGCCCTGGTTGGCCACTCTGCCCGAACCGATTCCATCGTCGCCCGAAGTCTCGCTGTGTCTGGTACCCATGGGGTCGCCGGTCGACTCCTTTGGATCCTGTTCCGACCACACGCCATCCTGGCCGGGCGGTGAGAATCAACTCGACCCCGAGTAAACGCGTGGAACGCCGGCCACGCCGGTGTGATGACGACCGTCGGCCCCGGGGGAGACCTCTCCCGAGGCCGCAACTTTGACAGGGTCTACGAATTTTTTGCTTGGGGCATAACAATCGGCGTGTGTCAAAAATCCCAGGAGGTGGATCGATGCGGTTGGTTGCCCTCGTGTTGACGGTGATCGCGTTTGGGGCCGGTCTCGGGCTCGTCTCGATTGGAACAGTCCTGGCTCACGCCGGAGATGGCGGCGGGGTGGTCGAAGTGTTGCAGAGCTTCCCATCCTGCCCGGCCACCCGAGCCGTGGTGGCGGCTGCGACCGACCAGTCGTGCGCGGACCTGCGGCCGTAGGTGCCGTCCAGGCGGACGCTCCATGATCCGAAGCGATCGATCACCTCGCTAACGGAACGTCCAGTTCGTGAGGCCCTCGGGGTCGACAGCCCCGAGGGCCTCGGCGTTGGTAGACGGTTCCACTGGGAGGCACACATGCAGCACCCGATCCGCAGCGTGATCCGCCGGCTCTGTTGTGTGCGTCTGGCGGCGCTCGTCCTCGCCGCTTTGTTGATCTCGAACTCCGGTGCTCGGGCACACCCCTCCCTCGGGCAACACGTGCTGCCGTGGGACTGGTCGCGTCCGGCCCGGGCGTATGCGGCCCAAGAGAGTTCCACCGAAGATTCGTTGCACAGGTACCCGTGTCCCGAGCCCAACCGGACTCAAATCGAATTGGACGGCTGTGCCGCCGAGTTGCAGAAGGACGCCGAGCGGCACCTCAGAGAGACCTACGAGAACCTACTCGCTCGGGTCAACGGCGGCAGGAGGGTCGCGCTGGGGACTGCACAGGCGGCGTGGGCAAGCTACCGCGACAGGGACTGTGATGCCCAGTATGAGGCCTATCGCGGCGGCAGCATCGCTCCGGAGGAGTATGGCCTGTGCATGGCCTGGACGGCAACCGCACGAGAACGCGAGCTCAAACGTCTCTTCGGCTTGGTCGTATCGCCGAGCCGGACGAACGAGATGATCGCCTGCCTGGGCCCCGTCGTCGCTGAGGCGGAGAGGACCGCCTGCGCGATGTCGTTGTACGCGGCGGCACGGAAGGAGCTGGCAGAGACGTACCGGTCCGTCCTCGAAGAGTTCGCCGCGAGGCGCGCCTACTTAGTGAGGGTGAAGATGCGGGAGGCGCAGTGGGCCTGGGGCCGCTATCGGGATGCCGATTGTGAGTTGGTGGCGCCAGACGCCCACACGCCTGCCACGGAGGCGACCCGGATCGTGTGCTTGACGATCGTGACGCAGGAGCGGACACGGAGGCTCAGGGATATATAGCGTCCGACGCTCCTAGAGATCCGCGGGCCGGTCGTCTTAAAAGAGGCTGTACCTGGCGAGATGGGCATCCTCAAGCGTTTCGTTCGCTTTGAACGCCCCATAGAGCATCACAAACGGGAGAAGGATGCCGCCCGAGAGCATGATCAAGATCGTGAGAAT
>DASSXJ010000185.1 GCA_035703895.1 bacterium
TGTCCGGTTTCTGGTCGGGGTGCTGACGATGGCCGCCTCGCTCCTGATCTTCCTCGGGATGCTCATCGGCACCGTGTATGTGTTTCGGTTCATCCGGACCTCCGAGATCGGAGTCCTGTTGGGGTGGCCGCGCACGCCACCACGCGGCACCGGTAACGCCCTCACCATCGCCACGGGACTCGCGCAGTTCGGCATCTTCTGGACCGCCTATCGGTTCCTCTCCAGCGTGCCCGTGCGGTGGCGAGATGCGCTGCCCGGTGCGGTCGTCGCGGCTGTGGTCTGGCACACGATCGCGTATGGCATCAGCTGGTATCTGGGGACGGTCGCCGACTACTCTTCGCTGTACCATTCGCTTGCGGTGATCGTCGCGTTGCTCGTGTGGGTGTACGGTCTCTCCGCCAGCTTCCTGCTTGGAGCGGAGTTCGTCGCCCAAAACACGGTATGGCCGCGGGCGGGAGACCCGAGGTGGCGGCAGCCGGTCGCACCACCGGCGCCGGCGGCGCAGGGACCTCCTCCCGCACGGTGAACCAACTATTATCGGCGGCATCCCCGCGACACGACGCGGACCCGCGGCGGAGGTTCTGATGCGCATCGCGCTCGGTCAGTTGAAGTCGTGTCCCCGAAAAGACGAGACCCTCGCCGGGGCCCTCCGGGCCATCCGCGAGGCGCGCCGGGGGGGCGCCGACCTGCTGCTGATGCCGGAAGTCTATATGGCGTTCCTCGACCGCTCACCCGGCGTTGCGCGCGCCAGCGTGGCCGAGCCCCTCGACGGCCCGTTCGTCTCTCAGCTGGCTCGAGAGGCCCGCGCGCAAAACCTCTACGTCGGATGCGGTGTCTGGGAATCGGCTCCGGGGGAACGCGTCCGGGCCTACAATACGACGATTCTGCTCGGCCCGGACGGGTCGCTCCTGCTCTCATACCGCAAGACCCATCTGTACGATGCGTTTGGCTACCGTGAGTCCGATCAGATCGTTCCGGGCGACGCCCCACCCCGGACGATCCGCACATCGCTCGGGACGCTCGGCCTCTTGGTGTGCTACGAACTTCGCTTCCCGGAACTGATGCGGATGCTCGCGCTAGACGGCGCCGAGGTGATCCTCCTCCCTGCCGCCTGGGTGGTGGGAGCGCTCAAGGAAGATCACTGGGACACGCTCATTCGGGCTCGGGCCATCGAGAACACCGTGTTCATCGCCGCCGCGGACCAGGTCGGCAACATCTTCGCAGGATGCAGCCGGATCGTGGATCCCATGGGCGTCGCCGTAGCCGCCGGAGGCGAGACGGAAGGGCTCATCTTCGGAGATGTGCACCTCGACCGTATCGCCGCCGTGCGGGAGAAGCTTCCGCTGCTCCGCCAGCGGCGGGAAGAGATCTATGTGCAGCGCAGCCCCGGCGTGCGCGCGCCCCGCGTGACCTCCGCGCCTGCGTAGTCCCCTTGCGCCGGGCGGTCAGGCGGGCGTCTTGACCGGGCGATAGACCGGCGTGAGCCAGCGGCGGTACTGCGGCACGCGCCCCTCGGCCACCGAGAAGTAGACCTCCTGAAGCCGCTTGGTCAGCGGACCCGGCTGCCCCTTCCCGATCGGGTAGCGGTCGATCGATCTGACCGGCGTGATCTCCCACCCGCTGCCGCAGAAGAAGACCTCGTCGGCAATGTAGAGCTCAGTCCGATCGATCTCGCGCTCCTGGACCTTGAGCCCGAGTGCGTCCCGCGCCAGCTCGAGCACCGTCACCCGGGTGATCGACTCGAGGATGTTCGCGGTCACGGGCGCTGTGACGAGCACCTCGTCGCGGACCATGCACAGGCAGGCGCCCGGGCCCTCCGACACTTTGCCCCGCTCGTTCAGAAAGATCGGCTGGCTGGAGTACCCGTTGGTGCGGGCCTCCATGACGGCGAACCGGGAGTTGTGGTAGTTGGCGCCCGCCTTCACACGCGGTGGGACCGTGGTGTCCCCGATCCGGGTCCAGCTGCTGATGTTTGAATCGATGCCCTCGAAGATCCCCGGCGAGTGCGGTGCCAGCCGGGGAGTGATGAAGCCGCCGATCGGCGCCTGCTCCGGCGGCCAGACGTCCTCGCCGTCGCCCACATACAGTGTGAGCCGGAACCACACGGTCCCCTCGAAGCCGTTCGCGCGGATCACCTCGATCTGCGCGCGGGTGAGCTCCTCCTTGGTCCAAGGCACGGTCATGCGCATGATCTTCGTAGAGTTCCACAGACGCGCCATGTGCTCGTCGTTGCGGAAGATGTAGAGCTCGCGCTCGTCCGTGTTCCAGTAGGCGCGGACGCCCTCGAAGACGTTCGCACCGCGCAGGACCGTCGCGGTCGAGACGTGGACCTTGGCATCCTCCCAGGGCACGATCGCGCCGTTGAACCATAGGAACTTCGGGTGTGTGGCCATGCACCGCTCCTCTCTCTGCACCTGGGACGATTCTATGGGGGCGCGCTGCCCGCGGTCAAGGGCCGCCCGCGCGCCTCTCGCGGACCGGTTACCGGCTCTCCCGCTCAGGGACCAAGTGGTGTGTCAGCGCGAGGGCCACGGCCTCGGTCCGGCTGGCGACGCCCAGCTTGGTGAGGATATTGCTGACATGGAACTTTGCGGTCGACCGGTTGACCACCAAGCGCTTTGCGATCTGCACGTTGTTGAGCCCCCCAGTCATCAGCACGAGCACCTCGCGTTCTCGCGGGGTGAGGTCATGGCCCGGCTCGGGGGGACGCGTGGCGGCGTGAATCAGCACCTGCGTCGCTTCCGGCGCGAGCGTGGGCCGGCCGGCCCGAGCGAACCGAATCGCGCGGGCGAGCTCGTCGGCGGAGACGTTCTTGAGAAGGTATCCGAGCGCCCCCGCGTCCAGCGCCGCCTGGACCCTGTCCTGGTCCTGGAAGCTGGTGAGCGCGATCACCTGCACATCCGGGTGGCGCTCGCGGATCGCACGCGTCGCGGCGATGCCATCCATCTCCGGCATCAAGAGGTCCATCAGGATCACATCCGGAGACACCTGCGCGCACCGCCGAACGGCCTCGGCCCCGTCGCCGGCTTCGCCGACCAGCTCGAAGTCGTCGAACGCCTGCAGGAATGTCGCCAGGCCACTGCGGACGACGGCGTGGTCGTCCACAATCAGCACGCGGATGCGTTGGGGAGTCGTCATCGCGGCTGCCGCTTCTCACGGCCCGTCCACGTGATGAGGCGATTGCGGCGGCGTATCTGCGCCGGCGATGGACGACGATCCATGGCCGCCGCGACCAGTTGCGCGGCACACGCAGCCCGGAAGGCCCCGGACTCTCGGTGCAGCCCCCACGTATAGGCGTCCGCGGTGTCCAAGAGATGCACGCCCAACATCAAGACCCGACGGAGTGTGGCGAACGTCATCCTACACGATATGGTAGTCCCCGGTCGCCCGTGGAAGCGCCATGCACGTGGCAAGCCCCCAGGCTGGACGGCGGAGGAGTCTTTGACCCGGCCATCTGGCCAGGCGCATTCATGTGTAACGGGAAGCGTTTGGCCCCTGGACACGTGGTTTCAGCGCTTCGCCGGCGTCCCAGCCGTCCAGTTTACCTCCACGATCGTGCCGCGTCCCATGTCGCTCTTGACCGTGAGCACGGCGCCGATCGCATCCGCGCGCTCCCGCATGATCCCCAGACCAAGGTGCGCGTGGGAGACACTCGTTGGATCGAACCCCCGGCCATCGTCGCTGATGATCAGGCTCGCGGAATCCGGGGTCCAGCGGGCGGCCAAGGTGGACCGGGTCGCGGCCGCGTGCTTCGCCGCGTTGTTCAGCGCCTCTTGGGCGATCCGGTACAATGCGAGCCGCACCTCCGGCGGCGCGCATCCCAGACCGTCAACGGTAACGGCGACCGGAAGCCTGCCTCGCCCCATCGTGGCCTCGGCCAGCTGCTGCATCAGGGCGTCGAGCTGCATCTCGAGCAGTGCGGTTGGGCGGAGTTCCAGGAGGAGCGTCCGCATCTCGGCCAGCGCTCCCCGTGCGAGCTCCCGGAGATCTTCCAGGCGCCGCCGTCCCTCCTCTGGATTGCGCTCCCACAGGCGAGGAAGGACGCCGGCGATCAGGTTCACCGAGAAGAGCGTCTGGGTCACCGAATCGTGGAGGTCCCGGGCCAGACGTGTTCGTTCGGCCGTCGCCGCGGTCTCCTGCAGATCCGCCCGGAGCCGGGCGTTCTCGATGGCCAGCGCCACCTGATCGCCCAGCGCCATCGTCAACGCCGTCTCCTCGGCGGAGAACTCGCGCGGCTCCCTGTAGAAGACGACGAGCGCTCCGTAGATCTCGTCCTTGACCATCAGCGGGACGGCGATCAAGGCGCGGTACTGCGCTGCCAAACGCCCGATCAGGGTTCGCCTCACGGGGTCGAGCTGGTCGGAGATCTCGAGGAATTTCCCCGGCAGGTCCGGAGCCGCCACAGGCCGGCGGTGCAGCACCGCCTCCCCGACCGGCCCCTTGCCAACGGGGATCTCCATCCGCGCCACGTAGTCGGGATCGAGCCCCTCCGCCGAGCTCACGCGGAGGCTCTGCTCGGATGGATTGAGCCGGTAGATGGCCGCAGCGCTGGCGGCGAGCAAGGGAATCGCCTGCCCGACGATATGGTCCAGGATCTCAGCGGTCGAGCGGTCCGAGTTGAGCACCGCCAGGGTCTCCCGCATGCTCTGCGCCACCCGCCGCCGCCGCTCGATCTCGCGTGTGCGCTCTTCGACCACCCGCTCCAGGGTCTGCTGGGTGAGGACACGTTGGGTGATGTCGCGCACGATCCCTTCGACGGCTATGACCTCGTTGGCCTCATTCAGGATCGGGATCACGCGACGTTCCACCCAGACGATCTCCCCGTCCTTGCGGACCAGCCGAAACGTCAACGGTACGGCGGCAGAGGCGGGGTCGGAGGCCGCAGACTCGAGAAGCGGCCGATCCTCAGGGTGCACCACCGTAATGCCGAGGTCGGGATCGGCGTAACACTCCTCGGGAGTAAAGCCGGTGATGGTCGTGACCGCGGGGTTCACGTACTCGAAACGGCGTGTGGGTTTGTACCGGTAATGGAAGATGATATCCGACGCGTTCTCCGCGAGCCGGATGAATCGCGCGTCGTTCGCCGGATGCGCTTCGCCGGACCCGTACCGCGCCGCGATCTCAGCAGGACGAAGGTCAGTCGAGCGCATCGGACGCACACTCCCATCTCAGCGACGAGGGAACGCACCCATCATACTCTTGCCGCGCCCGGCCGGGCAATCCCGTCCCAACGGAAGCGACCTGGTCATCTGGCGGGGGAAAGATCTCCTCTCCTGGATGGCGTATCGTGGAACGGCCGCGTGCTATGAATAATGCGCGGCAGAGGTGCGCCCCACAGAGTATCATGGAGGTACGCAATGCCAACACGAAAGTCCAACAATCGTGGCCGCGCGGAGAGTCAGGGCGAGCTGCTCTACGTGTCCATCGTCTGCGCGGTCGACGGCGCGCGCTTCGCGGCCGTCGCGGCGAGCGAACCGGAGTGCCTCGCCCAAATCGCCTCGTACGTCTCCGAGCAAGCCGCAGGACAGCTCCACCCGCCATCGGCGTGCCGGGTCCGCGAACTCCTCGCTGCCGGCGATCCGCTCGAAGCGGTTGGAGAATACTTCCGGCATACGGGCGAGCGATGGGAGGCCGAATGGCTCGTGACCGCCTCGCTGCGTCCGGGCTTGGGCTCCACCGCCTGGTCGGGCTCCGTTCCCCTGCCTGCACTCGTGCCCTGATGGAATCAGGCTGCTGGTGGGCTGCGGGCCTGGCCGCCAGGATCAAGCAGACGCCGATACCTGCGCTTCAACGGTAGTGCCTTACCGAGGTTTCACGTCGAGCCCCTGCGCCGCGTCGAGGAGCTCCCCCCATAGTTCACCCACGCGTTCGAGCCGGTCGAAGACCGTCGCGATCGTCCACTGCAGCGGGTCGAACCCGGCCCGCACCTCCTCCCACGTCACCGGCACGCTCACCGTCGCCTGCGCGACGGGCCGCAGGCTGTAGACGCTCGCTAGGGTTTTCCCCCGCAGGTTCTGATTGTAATCGAGGAACACTTTGCCCACGCGGTCACGGACCGACCAGGCCGTGGTCAGCATCTCGGGATGCTGGCCGGCGAGCCACGTCGTCATGGTCTTCGCAAAAGCGTGCGTTTGGCCGTACGTGTACTGTCGGACGATCGGGATGAACACGTGAAGCCCGGTCTTGCCCGAGGTCTTGAGAAACGCGCGGAGCCCCAGGTCGTCGAGCGCCTTCCCCAGCGTGAGCACGGCTTTCCGCGCCGCCTCGAACCCCTTGCGCGTGTAGTCGGGGTCATACTCTCCGTGCCGCTTCGTCGGCCCCGTGCCCTCGGGAAACAGGAATGGGTCGATGTCGAAGACCACTACATCGGGATAGTTGAGCGTGCTCCGCTCGATCGCATCCTCCGACCCTGCGAACGTCGTGGCGGGGCGGTCTTTGCGGCGGCCGGGGACCGGGGCGATCCGGGAAAACCACGCGTGCATCTCGATGCACCCGAGCTGAGCCAACCAGAGCAGGGTCGTCTCGTCGTTGCAGATCACCAGATGGAGATCCCGCTTTCCATCCGATGACCACACCCGTTCCGTCCGCGCAAACGCCGGAGCGTCGTCCACGTCTTTCTGAAAGAAATCCTCGCCATCGATCCCGTTCGGCCACCGCCGCAGCGTCAGCGGGCGGTCTTTGAGATGCGGGAGGATATAGGGGGCGATCCGGCGATAGTACGCGATCACGTCGCCCTTGGTCAGCCCAAGCTCCGGGAAGAACACCTTGTCCAGGTTGGTGAACGCGACCTCCGCTCCCCGCGGGGAATGGCGGCGCGGTGGAGCGGGCGCCGGCGCAGGGACCGGTCCGCCGCTCTTCGGACCGCTCGACGCCGGAAGCGCGGGATCATCCCCGTTGCGCGCCGAGGCGTGGGCCCTCCAGTGCACCTCTGAGGCGCGGACATCGTCTCGCACGCCCTTGAACACGGGCGCGCGCAGCACGCCGTCCGGCGTAAACTCCAAGTACTCCACCTCGACCACCACCTCCGGCTTGACCCACGTCGCCGGCTGCAGCGTGGTGGGAGGAATCGCGAAGGGGCACGTCGTGGTCACGAGCGGCTCGAGCCGCTCTCGGAGGAGCCGGAGATCGTCATCCCGCAGCCCGCCTCCCGTCTGCCCGATGTGGACGAGGGCGCCCGTGGCCGGGTCGTATTGGCCGAGCACGAGCGCGCCGAAGGTTCCCTGGCGATGCCCCTTGCCGCGGGTCATCCCGGCGACGACCGCGTCGAGCGTGCGCCGCACCTTGATCTTCTGCCAGTCGGCGCTCCGGATCCCCGGCCGGTAGGCGCTCGTGGATCGCTTGGCGATGATCCCCTCCAGACCGTGCTGGAGCGCGGCCTGGAACAGCGTCTTGCCGTCGCCTTCCACCGCGTCACTCCGAAGCATGCCCGGCGGCAGCGCGAGCCCTTCAAGCGCCCGGCGGCGTTCTCGGAACGGGAGGGGCCGCAGGTCGCGGCCGTCGAGATACAGGCAGTCGAAGACCGCGTAGAACACCGCAATGCGCTCCGCGGCCTCCCGCACGTCGGCCTCCTGACCCAGGTGCAGACGCTGCTGCAGGCGCACAAAGTCCGGTTTCCCGCGGTCGTCGGGGGCGAAGATCTCGCCGTCGAGGACGACGCTGTCCCGGTCCAGAGCGGCGAGCGTCTCCACGATCTCAGGGAACTGGGCGTTCAACCGGTGTCCCGTGCGGCTGTACACGGCGACATCACGCGCCGCGCCTCGCCGGCGCACAAACCCCAGCGCTCGGACGCCGTCCCACTTGATCTCAAAGAACCAGCCCTCCCGGCTGAAGGGTTTCTCCGAAGACTGCGCGAGCATCGGCCGAAACGGCTCGGGGAACGGATCTGCGGGGGTCGATTCGGGTGGGGCGGGCTCCGACGATGTCCAGCGGGCGTCCTTGTCGGCGGCGATCTCTTCGATCGTCCGGCCGCTCTTGACCGATCGCGTGCCGGCCGGGTCGTAGTCTGACGTCGCAAACTGGTCTTTCCCTTTGAACAACAGCCAGTCGCGGCCGTTGTTGCGCTTCGTCTGCACGAAGTGAAATTCGCCCCGCAGCTTTTCCCCGAGCATGACCAGCGTGAGCTTCCCCCGGCGGAACGCCTCGGCCGGATCGCCTTCGACGCAGGCGTAGGTCCCGCGGTCCCAGAGCATGACCGTGCCGGCGCCGTAGTTCCCCGGAGGGATGATGCCCTCGAACTCTCCGTACTCGACCGGGTGGTCCTCGACGTGCACCGCGAGGCGCTTCTCGGCGGGGTCGAGCGATGGCCCCTTGGGGATCGCCCACGAACGGAGGACTCCTTCCATCTCGAGCCGGAGATCCCAGTGCACGTTCCGGGCGTGGTGCTCCTGCACGACAAACTTCGGGTGCCCCGCTACCGCACCCGGCGCACCCTTGGGTTCGGGGGTCTCCGAAAACCGCCGCTTACGCTGGTATTCCTCCAGGCCCACACGGTGATGGTATCAAAACCGCGCACGCCGCGGGGCTCCGGGTGAAGCTTCGACCAATGAGGTAGACGGCGCGGCGCGATCAGAGAGTGTGGCCGCCGCCCATGAGGCTCATCAGCGTCCGCGCGTACGTCACCGCCTCGGGGCCGGTCTCGTGCGTAAAGTAGCAGAAGGCGGGCCGGATCTGCGGGTGGGCGCGCAGGTGCTCGGCCCACGCCTGCAGCTGCTCGTCCGTGTACCGGAGCCGGTGGAGCCGATAATAGGCGAACGGCGCGGTATGGACGAGCGGCTCGCACGCGCTCTCGTCCTCGGCGATGCAGAGCGCGACGCGGTGCCGGCGTAGCAGATCATAGACCGCGTCCTGATGCCAGCTGGCGTGCCGAAACTCCATCGCCACGTACGGGAGCGGCCGGAGCGTGGAGAGGAAACTCTCGAGCAGCGCGAGGTCGCAGCGCAGCGACGGCGGCAACTGGAAGAGCACC
>DASSXJ010000186.1 GCA_035703895.1 bacterium
AGGGGGCAGGTGGATAGACTCAGTAGTGCGCTCCCGTACCGGGCACGACCTTCCCCTTGAACGTCCGGTAGACGAACCCCTGGTAGATGGCGAGCAGGATCACCCCGGGGATCATCCACAGCGCGGCGGCAAGGAGCCCGCTGGGAGCAGCAGCGGCGTTCGCAATCGTTAGGCTGCGCTCGGAATGTGGCTCCGAGAGCAGCAGATACGGGTACAGGCCGATCGCTGTCGACGCGAGAAGCGCGCAGATAAGCCCGCAGGAGGACAGGAACGCCAAGCCATCGTCGCGGCGCTGGAGGAACCGCCGCACGAGGACGAGGAACACGGCGGCAAGCAGGGGCACGACCAGCAAGGCGGGCGCGGCCCCGAAGTTCTGCAGCAGCTGGCGCCGTGCGGCGAATGTCACGAGTGTGACCGCCAAGGCCAGCGCGACCAGAACCAGCCAAAGGCGTGCCGCGAGGTCGCGGGCGCGTGCCTGGAGGGCGCCTCCGGCCTTTACGCACAGGTAGACGGCGCCGTGCATCACCAGGATGACCAGGCTGAAGAGCCCCATCAGCAGCGCGTACGGGTTGAGCATCCACTCGAACAGGCCCTGAAAGTAGCCCTGGTCATTGATGGGGACACCGGTCACGACGTTCCCGACGGCCACGCCATAAAGCACGGTCAGCAGCAAGCTGCTGATGGAAAAGATCACGTCCCAGGCCCCCCGCCACAGCGGATCGGCGATATGGTGGCGGAACTCGATCGCGATGCCACGGCCCATGAGCAGCCAGAGCGCGATCACGAGCGGCAGGTAGAATCCGCTGAACGCGACTGCGAACGCTCTGGGGAACGCCAGGAAGAGCGACGCCCCCCATGCGATGAGCCACACTTCGTTGCCGTCCCACACGGGGGCGATCGCGTTGAGGGCGATGCGGCGCTCCTCATCCGTCCGCGCGATCCAGAGGTGGAGCGTACCGACGCCAAGGTCGAATCCGTCGAGCACGGCGTAACCGATCAGCAATCCCGCGAGGATCACGAACCAGATCGCCGTCATCTCTGGACCCGGGTCATCGACCCGTTGCGGGAGCCGGCTCCTCCGGCCCCTGGAGCACCAGGCGGAGCGCGAGGGAAAGCGACAGGAGACCTATCAGCGCATACATGCCCGCGAAACCCAGAAGCGTGAAGATGGCCTCCCCTGCGACCACCGTCGGCGAGGCGCCTGCGGCCGTCCGGAGGAGCCCGTAGACGAGCCACGGCTGGCGGCCCACCTCGGTCGTGACCCAGCCGGCCTCGTTGGCGATGTAGGGGAACGGGAGCAGCAGCATGAGCACCCAGAGGAACCACCTGGTCGTGAACAGTGCACGGCGCCACCACAGGACGATCCCCAGCGTCAGGACGGCGATGAAGATAGTGCCCAGCCCTACCATGATGTGATATGCGTAGTAGGTGAGCTGCACCGGCGGCCACAGATCCCGCGGGTAGTCGTTCAGTCCCTTTACCTCGGCGCGGAAGCTCCCGTAAGCGAGGAAGCTCAACGCCTCGGGCAGCTCCACCGGATCCAGCAGCGTCCGTTGCGTCGTGTCCGGCATCCCGATGATCGCGAGCGGCGCGCCATACCGCGTCTCGAAGAGCCCCTCCATCGTGGCCAGCTTGAGCGGCTGGTTGGCGGTGACGTTGCGGCTATCCATGTCGCCCGTGGGGAAGAGCTGGGTCAGGGCGAAGACCGCGCCGACGGCGACGCCCAGGGCGACCGAGAGCCGTCCGAATTCGGTGTGCTTTCCGGAGAGCAGGTAGTACGCGCCCACCGAAGCCATGACAATCGCCGCCGTCAGGATGGCGCCGTTCACGACGTGCAGGTACTGCCACCACAGGAACGGGTTCCCGAGGAGCGCCCAGAAGTTCGCCATCTGTACCGTCCCGTCTGGGGCGACGCGGTAGCCGACCGGGTGCTGCATCCAGGCGTTTGTGGCGGTAATGAACAGGCCCGAGAGTAGCGCCCCCGCGGCGACCAGGACGGCCGACAGCCAGTGCACCCATGGCCGGACGCGCTCTTCGGCGAAGAGCAAGACCCCGAGGAATGAGGATTCCAGGAAGAACGCAAAGATACCCTCGAGGGCGAGCGTCTGACCGATCACACCACCGGCGAACGCCGAGAACCGCGCCCAGTTCGTTCCGAACTGGAACTCCATTGGGATCCCCGTGATCACCCCAACGGCGAAGTTCAAGGCGAAGATCCTGGTCCAGAAGCGGGCCGCCGCAGCGTATTTCTCGTCACGGCGCAGGAGATGGAGCGTCTTGAGGACGACAATGAGCGGCGCAAGTCCCATGGTAAGGATGGGGAACAGGTAGTGGAACATCAGGGTGAACGCGAACTGGATCCGGTCGGCGATCACAGCGTCGGTCATCGTGGCCCTTCCTTCACTCTATCGCCTCGTGAAGCAGCGGACCCGACGAGCCTGCAAAATATCGGCCGGGATGGAGCCGGCGTCTGCATTGCGCAAATGTGCCTATAGAACCGAATTTCCACTACGGGTTCCTGAACGCCTTCCATTGGAGAACTCCCAACTGCTGCTTCGGGGGAAGTATGCTCGGTGGCCACGGTCCGCGGGGTGGGTGCTCTTGCGCGCGAGGCTTGACGTATGCCGAAACTATGCATCATAATGCATATATGCTGACGACCTTGAACATCGAGCCATCCCTCATCCGCCGGGCGGCCCGGTTGACCGGGGTCTCCAAGAAGACGGCGCTGGTGCGCATGGGCCTGGAGGCATCGATCGCCGGGAGAGTGTACGGCGACTGGCAAGACTCGGGGGGACAGAGACGGGCGTGAGGGCGATCCGGCGACGTCGGCCGGGCCGCGTCGCATGATCCTCGTCGACACGTCCGTCTGGATCGATCACCTTCGCGCGGGGAACGGCAAACTGCGATCCCTCCTGGAGAACGCGGAGGTGCTGGCCCATCCGTTTGTCGTCGGTGAGCTGGCGTGCGGGACGCTGCGCAATAGGGAAGAGGTCCTGACGCTGCTCCAGGCCTTGCCCGAGGCGGAGGTCGCGGAGCACGAGGAAGTGATGCGTGTGGTTGAGCGCGAGCGGCTGTACGGCCAAGGGCTAGGCTGGATCGATGCGCATTTGCTGGCATCTGCGCGCCTGTCCAGTGCCGCCCTCTGGACCCTCGTGCGCACGGCTGACGGAGAGAAGAACAAGCGAGCTGGTCACAGGGTGTGGTGAAGGACAAATGGCGTGCTCGCGGCGGATCCTCGCGCTAGCGACGGGCATAGGCGGCGGGAGTTGGCCGCCGCTTGCAGCCGTCACGGTAGGTCTGCACCGGACCGGCCACGTCGTGAAATGCTACGGCGACGCGACGATCGCGCGAGATTTCGCCTCGGCTGGTATTGCCGTGGAGGTTGTGCCAGCGGGGGAGAGCTTACATACCTTCATTGCTCGGTGGCAAGCCGGGGGTGCTTCAGGACCTTCACCGCTCGCGGCGTGGGCGGAGGCATCCCTGCCGGCCGTCCGTTCGCTCGTGAACGATTTTCGGCCCCGGATCGTCCTGAGCGACCTCTTTACCATGGAGTTGGCCCGGCTCACCAAAGCCGCGTGTGGTCTCCGATGGTGTTTCGTCAATCCGAGCTATTACTTTGGCCTGGACAGCATGCGCGCGTTCGAGGCAGACTTTGTCGGACGAGCGCGGTACTTCTACGCGGAATGGATGCAGGCTGTCGTCGACGCCGATCTGGTCCTCCATGGGACGGACCCGCTCTTTGATCCGCCTCCACCTTCCTTGCCGCCGCATCACCATTACGTCGGCTCCTTGATGTGGGAACGGTCCAGAGAGGCGCCAGCGTTCCTCGACGTCCCTGGGGCTCCGTGGGCCTTGGTCACTTTGAGTTCGGTGCCCCAGGAGGGGGAAATGACGCTGGCGCGTACAACACTTCAGACCTTGGCGGAGTTTCCGATCCGCGTCGTTCTAACCCTGGCCGCAGGGCATCCACTCGACGAGCTTGGCCAAGTACCTGCCAATGCACGGATTGAGATGTTCGTGCCTCATTCTGAGGTGCTGAAGCGGGCGCGCCTTCTCATCAGCCACGCCGGACATGGGATTGTCATGAAAGGTCTCTACTACGGCGTGCCCATGGTGCTGATTCCATGGGATCGCGACCAGCCCGGCGTAGCGGCCCGTGCCGCCGCTTTGGGGATCGCCGAAGTGATTCCGAGACAGGACCTCACTGAGGCTCGACTCTCCGCGGCCATCCGCAAAGTGTTGGGAACTACACGCTATCAGGAAGAGGCCGCGCGGATCGCCGGTCGTATGCAGGGACAAGATACCGTCGCTTCAGCGTGCGTGCGGATCGAGGAATTCATGGACAAGAACTCTAAAGAGGGAGGTGGTTGAGAGTAAGTAGATGTTTCAGCTCCTCCAAGGGTACACCTAGGAGTCTAGATGGCAATTATCCCCTTAACGGCAGTACGTCCTTAATGCTGTCCTCTAAACGGTTTTGTGTGATCGGCTTTCAAATAGACGGTCCCCCGCCGTTCGTGCAGATCGAGATCGAAAAACTCGTCTCCTCGGGGCAAGACCGACGAGGTTACCAAGCTGACCGGGGTTCGCATCCCGCCAACTCCACGCTGACCGTCGCCTGGACCACGCACTCGCGGATCAAGGCCTTCGGCCTCGAGTTCTCCAACGACGGAAGAACGGACACGCCGCACCGTTTTCCTGGTCGGCGTGATCTCTGTGATCGCGCCGTTCTGCTGATTGGCAAGCGCGAGGGTAGGGCACCCGAGTCTCGGGGCCGCCCGATTATGGCTTGATGAACTGTTCTCGGCCATCTTCGTTTTTCAATCTCAAATGAACTGACCGTGCCGTTGACCACTAGTTGCAGCCCTCTTCGAGACACGAGCGACCAGTTCATCCAACGTCCGACCACAAACGTGTCCTTCAGCAGGGGGCCCGCCCGTCTAGCGCCCCCATCGCTGAGGGCATACAGCGAGAGAGCCAACAACTCGATGATTTACATAGCTCCGCCATGATTACGGCGTGCCGAACGTAACCGCTCAAAGGGCCAGGAGGAAATAGGATGAGACGTTGGGTGGCTCTGACTGTGGCAGTGATCGCGTGCACACTGACCGGTACCACGACACCCATTCATGCGGCAGGTTCATTGTCCTTCACGACCATCGATGTTCCCGGTGCGACCGCGACGCATGCCGAGGGTATCAACAGTACCGGAGAGATCGTGGGTTGGTTCCAGGATAAGCGTAGCCAAAGCCACGGCTACATACGCACCGCTACCGGCTCCTTCACCACCATCGATGTGCCTGGGGCTACCGACACGCAGGTCAAGGGTATCAACAGTGTCGGGCAGATCGTCGGACGCTTCAGCGACGCTCAGGGCAAGGTACACGCTTTCTTACGCGACGCAACTGGCGCCTTCACCAGCTTCGATGTCCCGGGTGCGACCGCGACGGGCGCTAGGGGCATAAACAGTGCCGGACTGATCGTGGGAGACTTCAAGGATGCAGACGGCAAGAGCCATGGCTTTTTACGCACCGCTACCGGCGACTTCTTCACGTTCGAGGCGTCGGCCAATACGTCGCAAGGGTCCTCGCCGGATCCCGATTACACGGCCACTCAAGTCGATCCGCCCGGCGCGACCGCGGCTGAGGCCAGCGGTCTTAACAACGCCGGGTGGGTCGTGGGGAAATTCCAGGACGCGCGAGGCACGTGGCACGGATTCGTACGCGATGCTGACGGCGTCTCCACCGTCATTGATGCGCCGGGCGCGACCCGCACTGAGGCCCACAGCATCAATGACGACGGGGTGATCGTCGGCGACTTTCGGGACGTCGGCGGGAAAACGCACGGTTTTGTGAGGAACCCTTGACGGCTGGAGTCCAGATTCGGATGGGAGGCAGACCCAGGCGGGGTGAGGGAGGGCAGGGGATCGAGAACGCTTCGCCGCAGGCGTCTTCCAGAGGGCCGGGCAGGGCATACATCACTGCGGAAGGCCATCGCGAGCCCATTCCACGTCGGGAGGATGACCGACTGCATGGCTGATGCCGTACGGATCCTGTTCTTTCCATCGCTCGGGGCCGGCGTCGTCTGCTGCCTCCTGTGGCGCCGTCTGCCCGACCGTGACCGGCATCTTGGCCTGCTCCTCGTCGGCGCAGGATTGTTCGTGATCCCCCAGTTCATCGTCGTCGCAGTGGGCACCGTCGCCACCGAACTCTTGCTCCACCGGCAGGTCGTGCTGGGGATCTGGTTGTCCCTCCTCGGCGCGTTTGCCGCATGGAAAGCGGTCAGGATCCTCGAAGGCCGTCCTCTTCCCGACAATTATCGCAGTCAGCGGCAACTACATAATAGCCCCATCATCTTGGGCATCATCGCGCTGTCCTTTGGTGGGTTCGGGCTGAACATGCTCTGGCTCAGTGCTGAGGATCTCCTCCTCCCGCATGCGGTGTACCAAGGCCAGATCACGCGGAAATGGATCCAGCACGGCACGCGCTCCGCGCCCCAGTACTACTTCGTCGTCAACGGCCGTAGCGTGGAAGTTGGCCGGGACTTGTATACACGCGTGCGGCCGGGCGAAGTCGTCAGGGTCGAGATCGCCGCGGGGTCGCACACCGTCATCGGCGCGTACCGCGTGATCTCGCCATCGTATTGATGACCGGGGCGTCTTGCGGCGGGATGGATGCGTGGACCACGCTGCTCTCGGAGGACGACGTTGAGCGTGACCGCTGATCCGAATGCCCGTGATGAGTGGCGCTCAAGGAAACCCACTGGAGTCGCCGGCGTCCTGGGTACAATGCTCGCGATCGTCTTGGTGACCACTGCGGCACAGAGTGCGACGGCCGTCACCGGGGACCAGGGCGCTTGGAAAGAAGTCGGCGACGCCTACAGGAAGCTCGAGACGCTCTCCGGTTACCGCATACGGGTGGCGACCGGTCAGCCCCCCGAAAAGGTCTTCGAAGTGGTCCCGCCCGCGTCGGTGAGGATGATCATCCCCGCAGGGAACGGCTCCATGGAGACGATTACGGTACACGGACAATCGCGCTTCCGGATCAATGCACCCGGCGGCCCCGGGTCGTGGCAATGTCAGGGGTCGCCGTCTATCGAGTTCCCGGGGAATCCAACCAAAACGATTCAGGGTCCGGTAGACGTGTCGCGGCGGGCTGACACCGTAATCACGGGTACAGCGGTCCGCACGTACACCTATCGCTACGCGGCGACAACGCAGGGCCAGACGGTCAAGGGGGAGACGACTCTCTATGTCGGGACAAAGACGGGCCTCCCGCGCCGCGCGGTCACGGCGGGCGGAGGGGAAGACGTCACCATCGACTACTACGACTACGGCGCGAAGATCGACATTCGATTGCCTCCCTGTCCGGGAGGCTAATCGATCGAACCAGGTGTCACCGCCTACACGAAGCGGTCGGGCCCACTTCTGTGGTCGGCTTCCGAAGAAGCATGCCCACACCGAGGGCAAGCACGGCGGGCAATGTGATCAGCAGGACGATCCCTACGACCTGTAACGATGCCATGACCGCGCTGTTCCCCACGGTGATGGTCCGCACCAAACCGAACAGAGCCGGCCGAAAGTATCGAACAACGAGCAGCGCAATCCCCACGGCGTAGGTCGCGGCGAATGCCCGGAGGAGATTCCACCAGGTCCCTCCAGTGCGGACCTCGCCGACCACGAGCGGCCGCCTCGCCAGGTAGAACGGAAGCATGAAGGTCCAGCTAACCGGCACGATGATCGCCAAGGCGATGGGATTACGAACTCCACGCGCCGCCGTGTCCAGATAGACCCAGCGCCCGAGTAACACCAGTCCGGCCGGAAGCATGAGGGGACTCTGCAGGGCCGCGAGTCCGACGACCACCATGTCACTCTCCGAGCGAGTCCTCTACAAAACAAATGCCCCAAATGCCTTTTCACGAAGAGCAGGCCGGTCGTTTTTACGGGGCAACCCCTAACAGGGCTGGGCGCATGGGTATCCCTACCTCAAGGGAATAATAGCC
>DASSXJ010000187.1 GCA_035703895.1 bacterium
CCCCTGATCAACAGCGGCACGGGCATGCGCATCCCAACCGCGCAACGGGGAGGCGAGATTGTCGTCAGTCCGGTGAACAGCTACCTCCAAGCGACGAAGCTGGTGACCGCGGTGTCGCGAGTGAGGGGGGTGAGAACGGCACGGCTCCGGACGTACTCGAAGGGGAGTATTACCATCGACGTCCTGACCGGGGAGGACGCGTTCGCGGCACTCGACCCGCATCTCATCGACGGGTTCCCCCTGGCGATCGTCGAGGCAACCGATCGCCGGCTGGTCCTCCGCATCGGGAATGGGGGATCCCGCCCTGTGAACATTGACGCGACATAAAAAGAGTTTTACAGTACTCTTCAGGTGGAATAGATAAGATACAAGGAAGGGACTCTCCGGACGCGCCCGCAAGTCACGAACCAACCCGTCCGCACCCCCGTATTTAGTAGGTGAAACTGGGTTAGACGTTTGGCGTCACCTTGCGGCCACTGCGGCCGGCATGTTGGTTGGAGGGTATAGTCATGTCTTCTCAATTAGATCGGATCGAATCGATGCTGCGTGCCCTGTGCACCCACCTCGGTGTTCAATCGATCGATCGGTCCGGCAACGGGGCACAAGCCACGGTCGACGGAGACGACGGCCACAGGTACACCGGCATGGTGTCGAGGTTCGAGCACGGCTGGGGGTTCATCGAGTGCGAGTCGATGAATCGCAACTTTTTCGTCCATTACAGTGATATCGAAGGGACGGGAATGCGGTCGCTGGAGCCGGGCGAAGTCGTGTCGTTTGATCTCGCACCGGGCAAGGACGGGCGCCCCAAGGCGGTTCGGGTGCGGCGTCAGGCGTCCGGCCGCCCCGCGCCGCGGCCCATCAGAGCCCAGGGGTTCGTTCGAAGCGATAGCGGTGAAGGGATTCCGGTGGAAGAGCCGGAGGCCGGTGAGGGCGCCCCGGAAGAGGGCGCCGTTCCGGGGCCCGAGGAGACACCCGAGGGGGAGCCGTAAGCCTCACCCTTTGACGACCGCGAGCGGCTGAAGCCGCGCGACGGTGCGTGTGAGCCCCGCTCCGTTACTCGCCCGCACGACGTCCGCGACATCCTTGTAGGCTTCGGACGCCTCCTCCGCAAGGAGATCACGGCTCGCCGCTCGGACGAGGATCCCGCGTCTCGCGAGCGCGTCCACCAGATCGACCCCACGAAGAAGCCGCTTGGCCGCGCCGCGGCTGCGCAGCCGTCCTGCTCCGTGCGGGGTCGATCCAAACGTTTCGGCCATTGCCACGGGTGTGCCGACCAGCACGTAAGAGTAGCGCCCCATGTCGCCCGGGACCAGTACCGGATGGCCAACGCTCCGGTACTCGAGGGGGACGTCCGGATGTCCGGCGGGGAACCCGCGCGTGGCCCCTTTCCGGTGCACGCAGACGCGCATCGGGGTTCCATCGACAGTGTGTTCTTCCATCTTTGCCATGTTGTGCGCGACGTCGTACACGGTGTCGAGCCCGATCGTCTCGGCGCTCTGCTTCAGGATCTCCTCGAAGGACTCACGCACCCAGTGGGTGATCACCTGGCGGTTGGCAAACGCAAAGTTTGCCGCGGCGGCCATGACGCCAAGGTACGCCTGACCTTCGGGAGCGGAGATCGGGGCGCAGGCGAGTTGGCGATCGGGAAGCGTGATCCCGTAGCGGGGGAGCGAACGGCCGCAGATCTCCAGATAGTCGTCGCACACCTGGTGTCCCAGCCCGCGCGATCCGCAGTGCATCAGCACGGTCACTTGACCAGGATGATGCAAGCCGAAGACCCGAGCGGCGTGGGGGTCGTGGATCTCTTCCACCCGCTGAATCTCCAAGAAGTGGTTGCCCGATCCGAGCGTTCCGAGCTGGTCCAGTCCGCGGGAGAGGGCCTTCCGGCTCACCTCGTCCGGCTGCGCCCCCGGGATGGTCCCATGGGATTCGATGCGCCCAAGGTCGGGTGGTCGACCGTATCCTCGGCCGACTGCCCAAGCAGCCCCACTCCGCAAAACCTCCGGGATCTCTGTGAGCGTCAGCCGTAACCGTCCGTGCGCGCCGACGCCGGAGGGGATGTTCCGAAACAGGCGCTCGGCCAGCGCCTCCAATCTCGGGCGGACGTCCTCGTCCGTGAGGTGTGTGGTCAGGAGCCTGACTCCACAATTGATGTCGTACCCGACAGCCCCCGGCGAGACGACGCCGTCCTCCGGGCGCATCGCCGCGACGCCGCCGATCGGGAAGCCGTAACCCCAATGGATGTCCGGCATCGCAATCGCCCATCGCACAACGCCTGGGAGTGTGGCCGCGTTGGCGACCTGCTCGAGGGCCTGGTCTTCCTCGATCTGCTCGATCAAGTGTTCATCCGCGTAAATGACCCCCGGCACGCGCATTCCAGGTCTGTACGTTGTCGGGATCTCCCACCGGTAGGCGTCCCGGCGTTGCAAGACCTGACCGTGTTGGGCCATCGATGTCCTCCCGGCGTTAGAGGTCCAGGATGACGCGGGCTTCCCACACGCCGTCAACGTGGCGGAGCGACAGGCCGTGATACGTGGCCGCCTTGATCATCCGCCGCACAGTGTGGCGCGCGGGGTCGACGGTGTCGCCAAGGAGGGCCGCGGCCAGATGCGTGTCGCTGATGTGGGTGATCTGGCTTTGACGGGGAAGGAATCGCTGCGTGTCCAGCAGGTACAGGAGTTCGTTGAGCCAGGCCACCAAGAGCGCCTCCCGATCTCGCGCCGAGACGGTGGTCTCTATCCGGATCTCCCCCCGGAGTCCCCCGGGGTCGACTGAAAGGTCGATCAGGCCGCGCGCCGCGTTCTCAAACAATTCCGCGAGGGTCCCACCGCGGGCAAGAAGCCCGATGTCCGCTGTGTGATCAAACGTCTCGAATCCCTGCATCGACCGGTTCCTCGGCCTCATCCGTCCGATCGCCTGGCAACGCCGAAACAGATCCCTAGATGTACTATAGCGTGTTTTCACGCCCGCGCATCGCGGGAAGGGAAGATTGGTAGGGAGGCGGAAGAGTAGCCCCCACGCGAGAGGCGCTCAATCGCAAGTGAAGGCGGTGACGGTTCATGAGCAGGCCGATGGTCTGGCTGGCGGGGGTGTTGTTCGTTCTCCTCGTCGCAGGAAGCGGTTCCTCAAACGCCGGTGTTGCGCAGTCTTCGACGACGGGTTCCCCAAATATCCACTGATTGAGCTGTTGGCAAACCCATCGACTGGAGGTATTCGAACGATTGGAGGTTCAGGAACCGATTGGCTGGAGGGATTCAGGACCTGACATGGAAATCCCGCGTCACAGGAGAGGTGGTGATGCCCGTGGTTCCGCGGCGTTCAGATAACGGAGTGCTCGCGAAGCCGGTCCTCTGGTGGGCGGGGAGCTTGATCGTCGTCCTCATTGGAGTGTCGGCTGCGAACGCAAGCCCCGCACCGTCGCCCGCAGCGCCTTCGGCAACTGCTGGCATCACGGTGACGGGTATCGCCGGTGGACGTGTTCGCGTGGCCATCATTGAAATGGGGGGGCAATCGTACGTTGTCGGCGTTGGCGATCGCATCCGAGACTTCACCGTGAAGGCCATCGCACCGAACGAAGTCGTCCTCGGGCGCGACAATCGGACCTTCAGGCTGCCGGTGTCACGGGCCAACACCTCTCAGACGACCCTGGCGGAAGCGCCTGCCGTCGCCATTCCCGCGGCGGCCACCCCCGCGCCGGCCGGAACATCAGCGATCGGCGCGCCGCCGGTGACGGAACAACCGGCAGCCGCCCCGACGGTGCTGAGGCCGCCCGCCGCCCCGGCGGCACCGCAGCCGCCAACCGTGCCCATCACATCGCTGAACTTGGGGTCGACCGGGTACCCACCACAGACCGCAGTCCCGGTGTGGGGGGTGCCGCTCACCCCTGCGCCGCCGAACCCGCAGGCGATCCCGCCCGCCGCGACGCTATACACGCCGTCCGGTACCTCCGTGTACGGGTTCGCGACCGCGCCGATCACCACGCAGAGCACGGTCACGCAGCGGGGGGTTACGGTTCTTCCGGTCGCGTCTAATCAAGTGCAACCGGACACACGAGCGCTTCCCCCGGGAGCGACCTTGTACACGCCGTCGGGGACCTCCCTGTACGGGATCGCGAGCGCGCCCATCACGACGCAGAGCGAGGTCACGCTGCTTGGAGCCACGGGCCTCCCGGTTGCCGCCAACCAGGCGCAAACGGTCACGCAGGTGTTGCCCTGGCCACTCTACCGGGTCGAGGTGGGTCCGTTCTCAGATCAGCAGGGTGCCCTGGACACCGCCGAAAGCCTGGCCAAGGCGGGGTTCACGGCCAGAGTTGATGCCAACACGGCTGGCCAGTACACGGTGACGCTGACCCCCCCGCCGCAGGCGACGGTCGCCCAGGGGCTCACTGTTCTCAAGTCCATTGGAGCGGACTTGCCGATCAGAATCCAACTGGTGCCGGGGATCTCACCGTCTCAGCCCGCGGTGGGCCCCGCCCCACAGCAGCCGGCGATCGCGCCGGGACCTGCCGCGGCGCCCGGAACAGTCGTGCCTCCGGCCTCGCCGTCCGCGGCCTCATCGCAGGCGACGCCTTCTAGAGGTTACGTGCAATTGTACCTGGTCAAAGTGGGCCCGATCTCCAATCGGCATCGCGCCGAAGAGATCGCGAACCGTTTGATCAAGGCAGGCTTTGCCGCCAGGGTCAGCGTCACCGGGACTCAGTTCACGATCACCTTGAAACCTTCGACCCAACAGGCGGTGGGTTTGAGCCTCGCGATTGTGCAGTCTGTTCAGGCGGACGTGCCGGTCAAGATCGAACTCAGCCCATAAGCTTCCGGGGGGGCGCCTGGCAGGCTGCCGGATTGAGCGCGCAGGTGCGTGGTATAATCGTGTGTCGGTAGAATGTTCCCCGAACTGGGGCCCGTAGCTCAGTGGATAGAGCGACCGCCTCCTAAGCGGTAGGCCGTGGGTTCAACTCCCGCCGGGCCCGCCAGATTACCAAGGCTTTCCGCATGATCCTCCTCGGTGTGATCCTGGCTACTGTAGCCTAACTGTAGCCAATCGCATTCCCCAACGCAGGTTTCGCGAACGTTTGGTCGAGGAGTGTATGATGCCTAATGAGCACCGAAGGAGCGCGATATAATGGCGACTCTCCCTCAACCTCCAGCTGGCGGCGGACAAACGATGTTGCCGTTCGTTCCCAGGCTAGGGTTGGGGCGACGTCGCGATCGTGAGGTGAGGTGCGAATGGCAAATGGCGGTGGTGCCTTCAACGGATTCCCTGGCGGGACGTTTCTCCCACAGCCGAATGTGGCGCTCGATCCCGAATTGCCTCTGCCCCAGCCCGATATGCACGCGATACGGGACGTCGAGGTTCGCCGTGCCGCTGAATCACGTCGGACTCGGCAGGGGGCGGGCCGACCCGACGAACCGTGCGGGCCTCGCCGTACCCCGGTGCCGGCAACCGTCCCTTCGTCTCTTCCGCGTCCCGGATCTACCTTTTGGTTGAAACACGTTATACCCTATGGCGGATTGCGAAACCCCATTGATCGCGCCTAAATATAGGGTACCGGTTGTGTCTACCCACACAGTCGCCGCCGACATCCCCGCAAATATCCTCTAGACACGGTCATCGGACTGTACATCGCGCGCGGGTGGAATCAACGTGAGTTGCACTAGGTCTTCATCCAAGATCCTCTTGAGTCGCGCCGACCAACTGAGCCGTGACCCGGTGCGCCGAAACTCATGCGACTGACGCCGATTGAGATGATCAGCAGGAGGGGGGGGACCGTAAGTCGGAGCGTGGTGGATTTCGTCGTCGCCCTGCCCCGCAGGGTTCGTCGTGAACCTCCGGACTTGTTGCGAGCGGGTACGGCGTTTGTATTGAGCTTCGTGTTTGTTCTGACAGTCGGTACCATGTTGCTTCCTGATCCGGGGCGCAAAGTCAAACCGAAGCTACCGACGAGCCCTGTATCACTCACGCCAAGTTTCCAAATCCCCCCACGTGTGCTTTCGGTCGAGGCGCCGCGGATTGATGCCCCCTCGACGCACCACGGGGACGCAGCAGGTCTGTCGGCTGTGAACGCAATCACGGAAGCACGAGATTTGAGGGTCAGTCCGGTCTCGAACGTTTCCATCGGGCCTCGCCAGACGGCCGCCGTGGCCGCTCGGCCAGACAGCAGCGTTCGAGGTGGAATCGCCACGGTCACAGGCATCACGCTCTGGGGAACGCCCAGCCGGCCGTGGGTCTCGATCTCTGCATCCGGACCCATCCGGTATCGGCTCCGCAACGTCGAACGAGACTGGGTCGTGGTAGACGTCTCCAGGGCCCAACTGGCCCTCGGGTCGGGGAAGCTACCGGCCGGCCGAGGCATCGTGCGGCAGGTTCGCGCCGGTCAGAATGCCCCGGATGTCGTCCGGGTGGTCTTGGAGCTCACGGAGCCCATCCCGGTCCACGTCGCCACATCGCTGGACAAGACCACGATCGTCGTGAGCCTCGCCGCGAAGGAACGAGATAAGGGGAGTGAGCCTTCGACCGGCACTCAACAGCTCACCGCAGCTCGGTCTTCCAGCATTGCTCGGTTCGCGTCCAACATGCTACCTGAAGCCAGCGCGCTGCCAGGCCCTGCGTCGCTGAACCCACGGGGAAAGCGATGAAGCCCAGAATCACGATCCTTGCTGCATTGCTCTTGGTCACAAGTCTCGTCGATGGTTCACCGGCCGCCCCGGTGCAGCCGCCGCCGACGAATCCTGGGGTGCCAGATAACTACATCCTCGGCCCCGGCGACCAGATCGAGATCAACGTGTTTGGGGAACCAGATCTCACCAGAACGGTGACGATCAAACCGGATGGCATTATCGCTCTCCCCCTCATCAACCAAGTAACGGCGACGGGGAAGACGGCGGCACAACTCGAGGCCGAGCTGACGAGATTGTACTCGAAGTACCTGAAGAAGCCGTCCGTTTCCGTCCTCGTGCGCCAGTTCCGCATGAATCCCATTTATGTGATGGGCGAGGTGTCGAAACCGGGACGCTACGACCTGACCTATGAGATGACCTTTCTCGACGCGCTCACGCTCGCGGGAGGCGCGACGGACAAGGCGAATCTGGACGGCTCGCAACTCGTCCGGGTTGAAAACGGTAAAAACAAGGCGATCCCGATTAAGGCGAACCAGATGATCCAGGGGAAGGCCGCGACGCCAAACCTGAAGCTGCAGCCCGGAGACTTGATTTATGTCCCCCGGCGCGGCTTGGGCATCATGGATATCTTGAACAATATCGGTGTTTTAAGAATGATCCTCGGGTTGTAGCGGAAGAGGCGACTTAGCCCCCCTTAACCCACTAGTGATGGGGGCAGACCGCTTCTTCGCCGCTACCGTCCTCACGGACGCTTGCACCCCGACGGCATCCCCGAGTGGGACCCTGGGAAGCCTCATCCTTCCATTGCTGGCCGAAGGATCACCTGGACCTAAATAGCCTCCGCGAAAGGCACGCCGCATTTGGGAGCAAATGGGAGGAAATAAGGAATGACTGGGAGACATGCGAGAATCGCGGGCGGTTTATGGGCGGTAGTCGGAGGCTTCACCCTCATCTACGTGGCTGCGGGATTCTGGGTTATAGTGGTGGGCGCCTTCCAACGGATAGGCTACAACCTCTTGCCGTTTTTCCTGGCCTTCATCATGCTACCATTTGGCATTGCCGCGCTAGTCAACGGAATCGGTGGCTTGTCCAGGGGGCATCTTTCCCCAGTGCGGACGATAGTCTTATCGTTGGTCATCATCGTCGGGGGTGGCCTGTATCTTCTACCGGCGGCAACAAGTGCTCTCAGGTTCAGTCCAATCCCTGATATAAGGACAGCTGCGATGAGGGCTATCGTAGTTTATCACTGCGGCAACGCTCCTTCTGGCGCAGGGCGCTCACCCGAAGATTGTCCAGGAGCGTCTCGGTCACGCAACCGTGAGTCTGACGCTCGACACGTACTCGCATGTCCTCGGCGGAATGCAGAAGGAGGCGGTGTCCAAGCTCGACGCCCTTCTCTCACCGGCCTTGGTCAACTGTAGCCAAACTGTAGCCAATGGGGTGGACGGTGGTGGACGGTGACGGATACGTCTGGAACCCACCCCTTTCCCGAGAGCCCAAGCAAATGACCTTCTGGCGGACGAGGGAGGATAGGAGTGGACACCTGTGGAAACTGCCACTAAATCGTCTCCTAAGCGGTAGGCCGTGGGTTCAACTCCCGCCGGGCCCGCCAGGTTTTTCAAACCGTTCCGTGTGGCCCCGCCGGCAACCCTAATGGGGAGGATTGAGCATGGACACGAGTCGCGAACTTTCCCCGCCGCTTACCGATCTTCTGTACACGATGGCCGAGGAAGACGCCGATGACGAGACGACCAATCTCGAGGAGGACGTATGGGCAGGGTTGCTTCGAGACGGCGCTGATGTCACGCGGCGCCTAACTGAGCAGATCGAGCTGAACCGCAATATTGCGCGAGACGAGATTGACGCTGAAGACTGGGCAGCCCTCGGCGATGCGTTTGGGATCATCGTCAGGCGAGACAACCGTAGAAACACGGTGACCGCCCGCGCCTTTGCCGACGAGGAGGACCTCCTGGCCGAGTGGGAGGCGACCAAGGCCGAACTGGTGACCACCACGGCGGTGGAGGCTCCCGAGATGGGCGACAACACCGAGGGTCCGTCGTCAGGACCGATGCCCCCGCGCGACGACACCTAACGCGCGACGACGACAAAAATTAGGCGACCGGTGAGACAAGCCGCGGGCAGCTATCGCCCGCGGCTTGACGACGGTGGGCCTTATCCTACCGGCACCACTGGTTCCAAGAGCCGTCCGCGCACCGGCGATAGGGGCCGTACGAGTAGCCCCGCCCGGAGTAGTCGTCGGGGTTGTAGTCGCGATTATTGTTGTTGGGATGATGGAGGATCAGATACGCAAGCCCGCCGAGCAGGAGGCCGCCGATCGCTATACCCACGATGGGTGGCGTGCGTGGGGCCAACACGGTCCCCGGGGCGGGCTGGGCTGGGGTCACGGAAGCGCCAACATCGACCCTCCCCAGCACAAACTGGTTGTCGCTGGGCGCGACAAGAGCCGTTGCGGGCGCCCCGACCACCGACCCAAGCGCGCAGAGCGAAGCGGGCGTCCCATTGGCGTAGATCGCGGTCTGGTTTGTGACCTGAAGCGTCGTTGGACCCCCTGAGGTATTCAGGATCAGCTGCTGAGTCTGGCAGTCAACTGCCTGAATGGTGCCCTGGATCTGCACGGATTGCAACTGGGCGTTCCCGGTTCCGACCAGCCCCAGGCTCCCGAGCAGAACCATCGTGATGATCGCGATAAGCCGCCGCATCTTTCATCCCTCGCTCTTCGGGCGAAGACAAGTTGTGCCGCCTCTGCCGATTATTATGCCCGCGGTATATCAAGACCCGGTGAATGCGATGTGGAGAAGCTGCGAAGATTCCCGGCGGCGCGCGACGGGCTATTTCAGCACGTCATCTTGGCGCGGTAGTTTGGTCACGTCACTCACTGACGTCTTGGCGCTCGAATCGGGTGCGGCCAATTTCAGGCCGGTGTCAATAAAGTCGGTCCCGTTCTGGGAGAACCGCAGCGATTCCCCATGATGGTCGCGGAAGAACTGCTGGTCGAACACCTTGAAATAGATTCCGTCCTTGTATGCCCAGTACTTCGGGATGCGAAAGTCGTTGACGTAAAGCGCCCAACCCTGCGACGTCGCCTCCGGCATCGTCTCAAAGCGGACCTTGACGAGATAGGTGACTGGGGGCAGCGACTTGCTATCGCGCGCGCTCAGGTGCGCAATCGCCGCGCTGTCCGCTTCGGTCGGTCGGGTGGCCACGACCTCGACCGCTGTGGCTTTCGGTGGTGTTGACGGTTGCATAGACAAACCTCCCCCCCAACGTAACAGTCATTTGGACACTTGCACATCGCCGACGTAGATCGCGCCGGTCGGTCGCCGATCGAAGACAAACGCGATGGACCGGAGGTCGCTGAGCTCCACGCCGCGCTCGGCGAGCCGCTTCAACGGGAGGCGCAAAGTCTGCATGACGATCTTTCCGGCGCCAAACACGACGTCGGGATACAGGAGCCGGTGGAGAGAACTCGCCGGAATCGCGGCCGTTCGTGAACCGCTGGACACCTCGATGGTGAAATCTTGATCGCGACTGGCGGCATTCTTTGCTTCCGTGGACTGTCCGACGCGCAGCGACAGCGCCTTGTACCGTTCCGCGGGCAGGGTCGCCGGGTCCACTTTCAAAAGAAATCGCGCCCCGGGTGCGTTCCATTCCAGGCGAAGCGTAATCGTCGTTTGTGGAGCGCCTGCGTTGACGAGATCTTTCAGCTGGCGCGCGGCGACAACCGCGTCGGCGGCGACAGCTCCTTGAACGGGTGACGAGATTTGCGGGGCGGCGAGGCTTTCCTGATTGTGCTGGACGAAGACCCGCTCGGGATCTTGATACTGCGAGACGAAGTCGGTGCCGGCGGGTACCCACGTCACCGCGATGGCATGATCTCGGAGCACTTCCAGATTCTCTGAACGGTCGAGCAGTAGGGCCTGCGCCAATGCTCCAAGATGCACCTTGGCGATGAGCTCTTGGTCGGCACGGGGCATTGTCGTAGCGGGCGGCGTCTCCGACGGCCAGACGCTGTTGAACTGGTTGTGGTTCGCTCGATACACCCAGAGCAGGGCCTTCAACTTTCCGTCGGAAACGGTCGGGTTGGCCAGGTCCACGGCGTGCGCGCGATTGTACATATTGTAGCCTTCGAACGTCGAGACATCTCCATCTCGACTGCCGTGAATCAGAAAGAAGCGATCCGGTACGACGGTTGGCCCGCTGAGGGGTTGGTATTGCCGGTCGGTCGGGGCGATGGCTGCCACGCCGCTCAGGCCAAAGCGATAGGGACCGAGCCCTGCGGAGCCGTCCAGCGGAACCACCGGATGGAAGATATCGGGTTGGATCCCCGTGAGACGATTGAAGAATGAGGCATGCCCCACGCCTTCCCCGCCTCGCGAATGGCCGAGGATCAGAATACGGTTCAAGTCGACCTTGCCGTGGAGCGGGTGGGTCGCCATTCCATCCCACGTCCGAAACTGTTTGAGATGCTCTAGATGAACGATCGCCCTGGCGTCGTTCTCACCGAAATTGAAGCCGTTGAGAAAATTCACGTCGATCGTGGCGGCGATGATTCCGTGCGACGCCAACAACGCACACAGATACAGGTATCCCGGAGTCGAGTTCTGGAACGGACTGTGATTGCCGTGAGCGAACACAGCTAGTGGAAAGGGGCCACGACCGCGCGGAATGCATACGTGCCCGTTGAGAGGCACGTTCGTATTGAGAAACGGCCATGGCGCGGAGCCTAGGTTCGCGAATGCCGACACATTGATCCGCCCGGTCACATAGGCGGGGTCGGGCGAATCGTAGATGTTGTATTGCACCAACGACGGTACCGCGGCGTAGTTGAGGCCGGACGAAGCGTATATCACTGTGTCGAACGGGACATCACCAGCCAGGCCAGGGTTGTTCAGCGGTGCCATCTTCGCTCCTCCACCGGAAGAGATTTCGCGCAACAATATTAAACGCAACCTCGTTGGAGGTTGCGTCTCAGCACGTTTTGATAATTCTCTCCTCCGGCAACCCGGCCAGCCTCGAGGGCCCCGTCAGGCTTTGCGTCCCCGAATCGCTTCGGGTTTGCTCTTTCGGATGAGACACGATCCCTACGTTTAATTATCGGTGGGGTTCACTGGCCTGTCAAAGGCGGCCTATAGCGTGAACGGAAGAAATTTCCGAGTAATACGCCGTACGTTAGAGTTTGAGCCTGACTATCATTCCCAAGCAACGTGCTGGACCGCGGTTTATCCGTGGAGTGTCGCCTTAATGCGTACCTCCCATCGGTAATTGGAACGTTGCGCCGTTATTTTTCAGCACCACTTTGTCGGCGAGGATCGAGACCACGACCGCGTCCCCGACGTGCTCGCCGACGCCGGCAATGACGGTCTGCCCTTCGACGCGAATAATCGCCACCCCGGCGCGGCCCCTCAAGATTCCAGTGACTGTCATTCCTGCCCCCGGCGGGAGCGGGGACGGGCCCCCAGGAGGGCCGACGCCCAACACGAGCGGGGTCCCGACCAGCGCGGCCGGTCCCGGGACCTCGAAGGTCACGCTGCCCTTCTTCAGTACCACCTTGTGGGCAAGGATCGAGACTACCACCGCGTCCCCGACGTGCTCGCCGACGCCCGCGATGACGGTCTGCCCTTCGGCGCGGATAATCGCGACCGGAGCGCGGCCCCCCAAGATACCGGTGACCGTCATTCCTGCCCCGGGCGGTAGCGGGGGGGTGCCCGCGGGGGGGCCGACCCCCAACACTAAGGGGGGCCCGACCTCAGCGGCCGGTCCCGGGACCTCGAAGGTCACGCTGCCTTTCTTTAGTACGACTTTGTGGCGAAGGATCGAGACTACCACCGCATCGCCGACATGCTCACCGACCCCGACGATGACGGTCTGCTCTCCGGTGTCAATAATCGCGACAGGAGCGGTGCCCCCCAAAATTCCGGTGACCGTCATACCCGCCCCGGGCGGTGGAGGCGGCGTTCCTGCCGGCGCAGCGGCCCCCGCAGACCCGTGCGCCAACGGACCGGCGGCCATTACGAACGCAGCCATCACCCACGACAGCCTGCCAGACCGACGCCGGCTCATTGCCTACCCCCCGCTCTCCGACATCACGTATAGGTGAGGACCGGCCGCGCATGTGCTTGGTGCATGGCCGAAAGTGGTTCATGCCTTTCCATGCAGATCTTCCGTGTCCCTTCCTAGGACTCTGCTGAACGCGACCGTTGTCCGATCGCTGAGATGCTCGATGGACTCGAGCGATGTTGGACTACGAGCCGCCGGTCGTGAGCCCCGGCACCAGTTCGCCCTTGATCTGGGTGGAGTGACCGCGGAATACGGCGACGAGCTTGCCGGTCTGATCGGACACCGTCACATCGTACACGCCCGACCTTGTGCCGCGGTGGCGCTCAACGGCTTCGGCGATGAGGATGTCGCCCTCGCGGGCCGCGGCGATGAACGCGATCGAGCAGTTGTTCGCCACCGTCACCCGGTTGTGCGAGTTGCACGCGAAGGCAAAGGCCGAATCGGCGAGCGTGAAAATCATCCCACCGTGGCAGATGAGGTGGCCGTTGCACATCTCGGGTCGCACCGCCATGCGGAGCCTGGCGCGGCCCGGGCCGACATCGAGAACTTCCATGCCGAGCGCACGACTTGCCCGGTCCTGCGACCACATGGCGTCGCGGGCGGCTTCGGCGATCTGTTGCGCGGTCGGCTTCTTGAGCATCCCCAAAACCAATCATAGCGCATCGTGCTCATCTGCGATGAGCGCACAAGGAGATCCTCGTCACCGGCGGTAATTGCAGGGGCGAGTCGTGTGCACACCACGTGGCGCCAGGCTGATGGCCAAGCGCGGGCCGGGAGGTAGGCGTATGGCGGGTGCGACCCAAAGGGTCCAAGAGGAAGTGCAGCGGCGAGAGGCGGTGGCGGCGATCGCGGCTGCTCCGGAGAGCGTGCGCCACCTCGCGGGGGTGTACTTCGCCAGCCAGATCATGATCCGCCGGCGGTTCGCGTTTGTCATCGTCCCCGCGAGCGGAGACCCGATCCTGCTCGTGCAGGCTGTCCTTGAAAATACTGCACGATCCCGCGGGACCATACCGGAGGTGGCCACCTACATCACCGGTCCGGTGGAGGCTCTTGCCGCCCTCCTCGAGGACCGCGGTCTTCGCCGGGGGGCGCTGCTGCTCGAGACGGATTTTCTCCCCGCCGCCGACGCCCGGCACCTCGCCTCGCTGCTCGCCGGCGCTCGGATCGAGGACGCCGGGGACTTGTTTCGGGAGGCTCGGTACTCCCGCCTGCCTCACGAGGTGGAACAGCACCGCGCTTACAGCCGTGCGGCGGAACGCGCCATTCAGATAGCATTCACGCTGGCCGCCGGTGGGGGCATGACGGAGCGACAAGTCTACGCCCGAATGCAGGACGCGATGCTGACCCTGGGAGGCGGCGTCATTCCCTTCCTCACGTTGGCCTCGGGGGCTGAGCGGACGCTGGACGTGCACGCGCACCCGACGGATCGGGTGATCCAGGCCGGCGATCTGCTGCGGGTCGACCTGGTTGGATTCTTTTCCGGGATCTACACAGACATGGCCCGGACGGTAGTCGTCGGACGCGGCACGCCTGCTCAGCGGGACCTGTATCGAAAAGTGCGTGCCGTGCAGCGAGAAGTCATCGACCTCGTGAAGCCCGGGGTGCCGGCCGAAGAGGTCTATGAGGGATTCCTCGAGCGGGCCAAACGCCACGGGCTGTCCTTTGTCTATCGCTACGTCGGCCACAGCACCGGGTACGATGTCGTCGAGGAGCCGGTCATCACGCCCGGCACAACGGCCCGCCTCCTCCCCGGGATGGTCCTCTGCGTCGAAGTCATGGACCGGGTGCCGGGCGTGGGATCGGTCCACCTCGAGGACATGTTGCTGCTCACCGACGCCGGCCCGCGGGTCTGGACCGATATCATGGCAGCAGACGAACTTCCTGAGATAGCGTAACCGGTACTATTCGGTGCCGAACACGAAGGCGATGCTATCCCCGCTCGCGGCCGTTCGGTTTCCGGTCAACGGATAGGTGATCACCCACCCATCGATCGGGCTTCGAATGGTCTCGGTCTCGGCTCCGAAGACATCATAGAGGACCGCGACGGCGTCATTCCGCTTCACGGCCGAGCCCAGCGACCTCAGCGGTCGGACGAGCCCGCCCCGGTCGCAGGTGAGGTACTGTCGATTGGTCAGGCGGCCGGGAATTACCGTGACCTCGTTCTGCGGCTCGGGCGCACCGGTCAGCATCTTGAGCGATTTCATGATGTTGAGCACCCCCGTCACCCCGGCCCGCACGGACGGCTCCTCCCAGACGTAGCCACCCGAGAGCTCGATGGTCAACGCCGGCTTGCCGGCATCGATCGCGGCATCCTGCAGCGTCCCGCTGAGCCCGAGCTGCCCTACGGGGCCGACCGAGATGCTGATCCCGAATGCCTCGGCCAGATCCCATTGCGCGTCCCACGCCTTTCCCGCGCCTCCGGTACGGACGATATTGAAGCTGACTGCGCCGATGGCATTCGAGTGGATGTCCAGCACCGCGTCCGCGCGCATGACACCTTGGTGAAACAAGTCGTACGCGATTCGCTGCGTCAGCGTTCCCTTCGGGCTTCCGGGGAACACGCGATTGATGTTCACGCCGTCATGGTCGGTGAGCCGCGTTGACGTCAGGTACGCCACCGGATGCTGCACGGGCGCGGCGATGAGGGTCCCCCGGAGCTGCCCGGGATCCAGCCGTTCCCGCGTGAGGCGCCGGATGACCTCACACCCCGGAATCTCATCCCCGTGGATGGTCGAGCCGACCCACAACACCGGGCCGGGCTCGGTACCATGCACGACGATGAGAGGGATCCGCACGCGCGAGGCATCGCGCAGGTATGCACTCTCGATATAACCCGTCGCCATCGTGCCGGGGCTGACCCTGATGGTCCCGATTTCAAAGATCTCCGCCATGTGCAAGACCCTCCCTGTGATCTGATTGGACGCCCGTCATTGGCGGCGCTCGATCAGCCTGCGATACTCCTGGGTCCTTAAGAGGGAGACGGCCACCAGGACCAGGATCACGGTAAACCCGATCAGCACCGTGGAGATGGCCGCGAGCGTCGGATCCTGGTAGTTCTGCTCGTAGTTGAACATGGCAATCGGGAGCGTGTTGTACCTGGGCCGCGTGAGGAACAAAGAGACTTCGACTTGATCAAAAGAGGTCACGAAGGCGAACAATGCCCCGACCGTCAGGCCGGGCCGGATGGCGGGGATCGTGACCGTAAGGAAGGTGCGCACCGGGTTGGCGCCGAGATCCATCGCCGCTTCCTCATAGTCGCGGGCGAACGTCAGAAGGCTCGCCGTGACTACCGAGACGACGAAGGGCAGCCCGAGAAGGGCGTGGCCCAGGATGAGGCCGGCGATCGTTCCATACAGCCCGATTCGAATGTACAGCAGGAACAGCGCCGCGCCGAACACGATCGCCGGCACGATAATCGGAAGCAAGAGGAACGACCGAACGAGGTCCCGTTCTCGGAATCGATACCGCGTCAGCCCATACGCGGCGAGGGTGCCCAAGGTGATGGCGATCGCTGTGGCGCCGGAAGCGACAATCAGGGAGATCCAGAGGCCCCTTCTGAACTCGGGGACTTGGAAGACGTTTGCGTACCAGCGCACCGTCGCGCCGGTCAGGGGGAAGATACCATACGTAGAGGGATTGAACGAATCGACGATCACGAACAGGAGCGGGGCGAGCATGTACACGCCCACCAGACCAAGGAAGCCCCACAGGATTAGGGTCGGCCAGTCGCGCCTGCCGTTCATCCGGAGCGTCCCTCCGCGATCGCGATGGAACGGCGAAACAGGAGGTTCGAGGAGAGGATGATCCCCCAGACCAGCGCGATGAGCGCGATGGCTTCCACGGCGGCCAGCGGCCAATTGAGGTCGGAGATGTTTTGGTAGATGAGCAGGGGGAGGACCTGCACCCGCCCGCCCCCCAGGAGTTGTGGTGTCACATAGGCATTCATGGCCAGCACAAATGTCAGTTGGGCGGCGGCATAGAGCCCCGGAAACGAGAGCGGCCACGTCACGCGCAAAAACGCCTGCAGACGGTTCGCCCCGAGGTCCGCGGCCGCCTCGCGGAGCGCAGGGTCCAAGCGTAACAGCACACTGAGGATGGGAAACACGGTGAACGGCAAGAGGACATGCACCAGCGCAATCGTCACTCCGGTGACATTGTACACTAGGAGGACCGGCCCATTGGTCACGTGGAGTTGCGCGAGGAGCCAGTTCACCAGGCCCCGGCGGGCCAGGATGATCACCCACCCATATGCCCGCACGATGGTGCTGGTCAGCAACGGGGAGAAGATCAAGATGTAAGCGGCGATCATCCATCCCGGCCGGCGAATCTTCGCGATGGCATAGGCCGCGGGATAGCCGATCGCCACGCACAGCACAGTCGTGACCACCGCCAGTCGGATCTCCTGCGTGACGACGTTCCCATAGAACGGATCGGCGAAAAACCGATGGTAGGCCTCGAACGTGAGAACGGGTTGCACGGCCGTCCCGGTGAAATGGTACGCACTGTTGACCAGCAAGATGGCCATCGCGGGGGCGAGGAGCGCTAGGATGTATACAACGGCCGGCCCGACGAGACCAACCACGACCGCGCGCGATCGCCAGGTGCCGCGAGACCGCATCGAGGTCGCGGGGAGGGGCGTCTCGACGGTCATTCCGCCATCACCACGCAATCGTCCTTGCGCCAGCCTACCGTGAGCGACTCGTCCTGCGAAAAAATCGGGCTTCCGTCCGAATGCGTTTGCATCATGAGCGGGTGCCCGGAGGAAGTGGCGAGCCGGTATTCGATCACGGATCCCTTGAAGGTGACGCTGCGGACCCGTACCGCCGTGGTATTCTCGTACCGCTCATCGCCGGCGGCCGCCCCAACCGCATGGAGGGCGCGCATCCGTTCCGGGCGGACACAGAGCGAGACCGTGGCCCCGGGAGCCACCCCGGGCTGCGCGGGAGCCAGGACGGTGAGATCCGCCGTTTGGACCTGTACACTGTCCCCGTCCTTCGCCGTGATCCGCCCCTCGAAGAGGTTGCTGTCGCCGAGGAACATCGCGACGAACCGGGTCCGGGGTCTCTCATACACGTCCCGGCCGGTGCCAACTTGCTCGACCCGCCCATCGCGCATCACGGCAATGCGATCCGACATCGTCAGGGCTTCGGCCTGGTCGTGGGTCACATAGATGAACGTTGTCCCGACCCGGTGCTGGATTTCCTTGAGCTCGATCTGCATCTGCATTCTGAGACGGAGATCCAGCGATCCCAGGGGTTCATCCAGCAGCAACACCGCTGGTTCGTTGACCAGGGCCCTCGCGATGGCGACGCGCTGCTGCTGCCCCCCGCTGAGCTGGTGAATGCGCCGCGCACCCAGATCGGCAAGATCGACCAGTTCAAGCGCCCGCGAGACCTTCTGCCGGATGGTCTCCCGGTCGCGCCGCTTCATTCGCAAACCGAAGGCGATGTTGTCGAAGACATCGAGATGCGGAAACAGCGCGAGGTGCTGGAAGATCAGATTCGTGTCTCGCCGGTACGGCGGGATGTCGGTGACGCCGCGCCCTTGTAGAAAGACTTCCCCTTCGGTTGGTCGCTCGAACCCGCCGACCATCCTCAAGATCGTCGTCTTGCCGCAGCCGCTGGGCCCGAGGAGCGAGAAGAACTCGTTTCCCTCGATCTGAAGCGTCACGCCGCGAACGGCTTGGACCTTCCCAAACCATTTCGTGACGTGTCGCAGCTCGACCGCCGGGTGAACACCGACCTCACGGCCCGCCGGAACTGCCACGAGTCAGCGCGTCGGTCCCCTGTTAAGATGTTACATCTTCGCTTTGATTTCCCGATCCCACCGCTGTCTCCAGGCGTTGTTTTGGAGGTTTGCGGTGACCCAATCCGGTTGTATGGCCTTCTCGATGGCGCTTGGTTGGAACACAGGTTCCTTTTGCAGGTCGGATTTCAGGGTGACCCCTTGTACCGCCGGGATCGTCGCCGTCAGGTTGCAATAGCGACCGATCACGGATTTTGACAGATAGATGTTAATGACATCCGAGGCGACTTCAGCCTGATCGGCGTTGGACCCCTGGACGATGTTGAAGTAGTACGTGTACGCGATCATCCCCTCCTTGGGGATCGCATACCCGAAGGGTCCCTTGCCGTCCGAACTCTCCTGGTTCCAGGTGATGCCGAAGCTGGTGAAGTAGGGGGCGATCAGAGCCTCCCCCCGCGCCAGCGCATCTTTCACCTGTTCGTTGGTCGTGAAGAGGGCGAGGAATTGCCCGTCTTTGGCGGCCTTGGCGAACATCTCGAATGCGCGGTCGATGTGCTTCGCGTCCCCGCCGTTCGCGTGGGCGACTCCGAGCACATCGTTGAATCCGCCGCCCGACCCATAGTCGAAGACCATGACCTTGCCCTTGAACCGCGGAGCGAAGATGTCATTCCAGGTCGCCGGCGGATCTTTCACGAGCGTTTTATTGTAGAGGAAGGCATACCCGCTGAGCCCCCATCCGATGCCCGTGTTGTTTGGCCGGTGGTAGTTTGGATAGACGTCGGCCATGTTGGGAACCTTCCTGGGATCGAGGCTGGCCCATAACTGGGCGATCTCGCCCTTGGTCTGGGCATCGACATTGAAGAATCCGAAGTTGATGAGGGGCTTGTTCGGGTCGACCTGCCGCTGCGCGACCATTTTGGGGAACGTGAGCGCGTTCGTCCCTTCGTAGAGCTCGATGTTCACGTTGGCGTGGTTCTTCTCGAATGCCGACTTGACCTCACGGGGGACGACTCCCTGTCCCCCGCCGATCCAGATGAACTCCGTGACCTGCACCTTCCGGCCACCCGCAACCGGCGCCTGCGCCAGGGCCGGCTTTCCCCCCAACATGCCGAGGCCGAGTGCCGCGCCCGCCGCTCCGGTCTTCCGGAGGAGTTGCCTGCGTGTCAGTGCTCGACCGAACCCCCCACTCATCGCTCTCCCTCCTCATCTCATCCCTGCCGAGATGGTGCAGCGCGACGATGCTGTTGATCTGGTCAGCGGATGCTGCTGTAATTTTAGGCTTCAACGGGTGGTTCCTGCCTGGGGCCCGGTCCCCGCTCGTCCGCGCGACGTCGTCAGCTCACGAGCGCGTGATACGCTTCGGTGAGGCACTCCACGCCGGTGCCGGAGACAAAGAAGCTGTCCTCGATCCGGATGCCGCCGCTCCCGGGGAAATAGAGGCCGGGCTCGATGGTCAGTGTGGCGTGCATAGGCACCGCCGCCGCGTTGTGGGGCGCGATCACCGGGGCGTCCGGGCCCATCACGCCCAGGCCGTGTCCTGTCGAGTGGATATAGGTGCCATCATCGAACCCTGCGTCGCGCAGGACCGCCCGCGCCGCTTCGTCCACGTCTCGGGCCGGGATCCCCGCCTGCAGCACGGTGCGGGCCGCGGTCTGTGCCCGCTGGACGAGGTCCAGCAGCCGTGCCTGCTCGCGCGTGGGGGTGCCCATCACGAACGTTCGCGCAATCTCAGCCCAGTAGTTGGCCCGGAACACGCCGATGTCGACGACGATGAAGTCACCGGGCTCAACCGTCCGAGTGGTCGGGAGGGCGTGTGGCAGCGCGCCGCGGGGGCCGCTCGCGACGACCAGGTGGCTGATCGTGCCGCCGTTGGCCCAGATCACTCGAACCGCTTCCGCGGCGAGGTCGTTCTCGGTGATCTTTGGTCGGAGCGCGTGGAAGATCGCCGCCGCGGCCTTCGCGGTGATGACGGCGGCGTCGCGGATCGACTGGACCTCCTGCGGATCCTTGCTCGCCCGCATCGCCGCGAGGTGCGATCCGAGGTCGACCACCTCTCGGCCGCGCAGGCTCTCCTCGAGCATCCGGTACCGGTCGGTGCGGAGGGGGGAGGCGTCGACACCCACCACTGCCCCTGCGGGCAGCGCGTCGAGCGCACGCCGTACGAGCTGCGGTGTCGTCTGCGCAGGTCGCCGCCCGCCGCGAACGAGGGTCTCTCCGGGGCGGAGATACCGGATGTCGGGGAGGTCGGGACATTGCTCGCGCGCCAGGGTCTCCTCCAGCCCCGGCACCGCGAGCCAAGGGTGCCCTCGAGCGGGGACCGCGAGCCACTGGTCCGTCCCCGGCATGCCGGAGAGGATCGTCCAGTATCCGACGAGGTAACAGACGTTGAACGGATCGCCGACGAGCGCGAGTGAGATCCCCTGCGCTTGCAAGTCGGTCTGAAACCGGGTCAATCGGCCGGCGGATTGCATCGTCATCCCTCCCCTGCGGGGTCACTGACCACCTCTGCCCCGTCGGTGGTGATCAATACGCTGTCTGACCGGCCGACGATGAACTCCGGCAGTCGAAGGTAGAGCTGCGCACACAGGCACATGCCCGGCCTGAGAATCAGATCCAGGTCTACCGCCCTCGGGCGTTCATCGATCCGGAGCCCGAGGCCGCGGAAGATGGGGTACGTCTTGCGGTCGGCCAGCCCAGCCGCCCCCAGCACCACATCGGCGGCGCGGACGGCCTCTCCGAGCGGAGCTCCAGGGTGGAGGCGTTCCACAGCGGCCCGCTGCGCCGCGGCGGCTACGTCGAGGCCAAGGCGCGCCTCGCCCGATGGCGAGCCACCGTACACGAACAGCGTCCGGCCGATGTTTGCCCAATACCCATTCACGCTCGCGCCGCCCATCACGAACACCATCTCGCCGGGACCGGCGCTCCGGCCCGTGGCGGCATCATGCAGCCGGTTGAGCTTTGCGCCGCTCACGACATTCGTCTGCGACTGCACAATCGCGTCGGGCCACCGGCGCGCCCCCTCGGTGCAGACGGCGAGATCCATCGCCGCCTTCACCTCGATCTCCGAGATTCCCGGCCGTACTTTGAGGGCAGTCTGCCGCATCGCGGAGGCGACCAGCGCCGCCGCACACCGGAACGCCGACTGTTCCTCTCGATCTTTGATGAGGCGGAGGTCGGTCAGTGCTCCGGCGATGTCGCTCAACCGGAATTGCGAGAGGGTCTCCTCGAGCAGGCGAGCGCGATCGAGCGGCACCGCCCCGAACTCTAACCCCAGCACGCCGCCCGCGACATCCGCCCGCGCAAGCGCGCGGTGGGCGAGGTCGGCCGTGGTCCGAAACCCCCCAGGCCCCGGATCGTAGGGTTCAACGGCCCAGCGGCTGACCGTGCGGGCGAGCGACTCGTCCGCCCGCGGGACGAGCAGCAGCGGCTCGCCGGCCGCCGGGACGACGGCGAGGGCAAACGGCGTCAAGGCGTTCCAGACGTAGAACCCCGTGAAGTACCGGATGTTCTCCGGTGACGTAATCAGGGCGGCGGCCTCGCCGCGCTCAGACAATACGCGTTGTAACGCCCTCACACGCTCCACGCAGGATCCCTCCAGGCGTCCGTCGCGGCCGATTTCGGCCGCAGGCCGTCAGATGTGCCGTTCGCTCCTGATCCCGAACGTCTCGTACAACGCATCGCCGAACAAACTGAAGACGCCGACGCTGACGAACATCGCCATGCCGGGGCACGTCACCGTCCACCAGTACGAGAGGAAGTAGGGTCGGGACGTCGCGATCATGCTCCCCCATTCCGGCGTCGGGGGCTTGCCCCCGAGGCCCAGAAAGCTGAGGCTGGCGGTGAGCAGGATCGTATAGCCGACGTCGACGGTGACGCGAGAGATGACGGTTCCCCAACACTGGGGCAGGACGTGCCGCAGGAGGATCCTCCGATCCGACAACCCAAGGGCGCGCGCCGCCTCGACATACAGATCCTCCTTGACGGTCAACACCCGGCTGCGGACGAGGCGCGCGTAGATCGGCCACCAGACCAGGCCGATCGAGATGACGGCGTTTTCGAGGCTCGGCCCCAGGGCCGCGGTGATCGCGATGGCCAGGATCAATCCGGGAAATGCCAGAAACAGGTCGGTCACCCGCATCAGCGCCTGGTCGACGATCCCGCCCCGGTAGCCGGAGACCGCTCCGAGAACCACGCCGAGCCCCACGGCGATCAACAGCACCGTCCCGGCGGACACGAGCGAGATGCGCGTCCCCCAGAGGGTGCGGCTGAGGATGTCCCGCCCCGCCTCGTCCGTCCCAAACCAGACACCCGGCGCGGGTGGACGAAACGCGGCGCCGAGGTTCAGCGCGTTCGGATCCTTGGGCGCGATCTCCGGCGCGAGGACGCCGATGAAGACGATCGCCGCCGCCGCCGCCCCGAACGCCACGACGGGCAGGTGGCGGGGCCGGAGGCGCCAGGGAAGCCGCCGGAGGAGCGCCGGCCGCGGCAAGGACGCCGTGCCTTCACGCGTACTTGACACGCGGGTCCATCCACGCATAGAGCATGTCCACGAGCAGGTTGACGACGAGGACGATCACGGCGAGCACGACGGTGACGCTCATAATCGCCGGGAAGTCCAACGTCTTGATCGACCCTACTGCGTAGCGCCCGATCCCGGGCCACGCGAAGACCACCTCGACGATCACGGTGCCCCCCAGGAGGGCGCTGAACTGCATCCCCAGCGCCGTGACGGTCGGGATGAGCGCGTTCCGCAATCCGTGCTTGAAGACCACCACGACCCCCGCCAGGCCCTTGCTTCGCGCGGTGCGGATATAGTTCTCTCCCAGCACTTCGAGCAGCGAGATCCGCGTGAGTTTGAGCCCCACCGCGAGCCGGGAGACCACCGCCGCAGCCACCGGGAGGATGAGGTGCTGGACGGACGAGCCCAGGGCCGGCCAGTTCCCGGTCAGCGCGCTGTCGATGACGTAGAACCCCGTCAGCCGGGCCGGCGAGCCGACGAACGGATCGAGACGCCCCGCCGCGGGCAGCCACCCCAGGTGCCGATAGAACGCGATCTGCAGGAGCAATCCCAGCCAGAACGCGGGCAGCCCAACACCCACGAGTGCCAGGATCCGAATCACGTAGTCGAGCGCGCGTCCCTGGCTGATGGCGGCGACAACCCCCAACGCGATGGAGATCGTCGTGTACACCAGCATGACCGCAACCGCGAGTTCGGCGGTCGCCGGGAAAAACGCCTCGAGATCCTCGCGCACGAATCGCTGGGTCTGGATGGAACGGCCAAAATTCAGCGAGACGAGATCCCGCATATACAAGACGTACTGGACCGGCAGCGGGCGGTCCAATCCCATGAGCGTTCTCAAGTTCTCAACGGCGGCGGCGCTGGCCTCCGGGCCCGCCGCCGCGCGGGCCGGGTCGGCGGGGATGAGGTGGGTGAGGACAAACGTGACCACGGTGACGCCGACGATCACGAGCATGGTCCACAGCAGGCGTTCGAGGAGAAACCGCCATGACATCGCCGGGCTCGCTTCGCGATGGCCGGTCCGGATCAGCTCACTGGATGGCGGTCGCGCTCAGCGCAGGTAGACGTGATAGAACTGAAACACGCCGCTGTAGTCGAGCGGATGGTAGAGGTAGTTCATAACCCGGTCCCGGATCGGCTCGACGATCGGCGTCGTGAACGCGGTGAAGATGACGGGCTGATCGTCGATGATGATGGTCTCCGCGCGCCGCCACAACTCGATGCGCTTCTGCTCGTCGGGGGTGCGCTCGGCCTCGTTCAGGAGCCGGTCCACCTCGGGATTTTGATACCAGGCATGGTTGTAGGGCTTGCCGGCGTTTTCGCTGCCGAAGACCTGGCGAAGGTACGAGCCGGCATCGGACGTGAGGGGCGCCATCATCAGGTGGGCCCCGAGGATCGGCGCGGTCTCGAGCTTCTCCATCTGGGCATACGCCACGGCCAGGGGCGGCGCGTACGTGATATTCACTTTGACGCCGACATCCTTGAGGGCGGACTGGAGGACCAGCCCGAGCTTCCGGCCCTGCTCTTCCTCCTGGAGGACCTGGGCATCGATCTCAAATCCCGACGCGAGCCCCGCCTCGGCGAGCATCTTCTTGGCGGCGGAGACGTCTCGTGCGAACTTCGGGCGCTTCGGATCGTGGGCGACGAAGCCCGGCGGCAGGAATCCGTTCGGGGCGTCCTCGGATCCATAGAAGACGTCCCGCATCGCGTTGTAGTCGAACGCGAGGGCGAGGGCCTTTCGAACGCGCTTGTCTCGAAGGGGAGAGTTTGGCTTCTGGACGTTCATGGCGTAAATGAACGTGCGATATGTCGGGCTCTTGACCAGCTTGATGCCCGGCCGCTTCGCCAGGTTGTCCGGGGGCTCGTCGGGCCCGATCGAGTAGAGGTTCATCATGTCGATCTCGCCGCGCGTGAGCATCAGCTTCTGCGTCCCGATGTCGGGAATGATTCGGATCAGCACCCCATCCACGTGCCTGTCGGCCCATCCCCCCCAGTAGGCGGCGTGGCGCTGGAGAACGAGAAACTGATCTTTTTCCATCTGCACGGCCTTGAACGGGCCCGTACCGTTGATGTTCGCGGCGAACCAGGCGCGGCCGTCGTCGGCATCGCGCGCGTGCGCCTTCCCGTGGACGTAGATTTTGGAGAGCCCGAAGGGGAACGTCGCGGACGGCTGGGTGAGCAGGATGCGCACCGTGAGGGGATCGACCGCCTGGATCTCCTTCATCCGCCCCAGGAACGTGGCCGGCCCCATCCCGAGCTTCTTCACCCGGTCGAATGACAACTTCACCGCTTCGGCGTCCACCGTCGTGCCGTCGTGGAACTTGACATTGGGTCTGAGCTTGAAGGTGTAGGTCGTCAAGTCGGGCGACGCGGTCCAGGACTGGGCGAGCGCCGGGATGAGCTTGGCGGTCCCGCGTTCATAGCCCACCAGTCCTTCATACGTGTTCACAAACACGCGGTAGTGAGGGCCCGCCACGCCGATCGCCGGGTCGAGGGTGCTGGGATAGAAGTGAAGCGCCAGGCCGAGGACGTTGCCCTGCCTCTGTGCCATCGCGGGCAGGCCGCTTCCCAGGGTGACCGCGAGGATCCCGGCCACGACGACCGCCCCGATCCGTCGTGCATCCAACCGCATCGCCATGCTCCTTTGTGTATGCGTGTTTTCTCGCCGTCCCTGCGTCTTTCTCTCGCACGCTCGATCAATCCTCTCCCGCGGGGTCGAAGGGAGGCGCGCGCCCGCGCCCGCCCGATCTGGCTCGACCACAAGGGCTCTGCGCGCAGCGGGTCGTATTGCCCTGCGTATCTATGACATTAATGTGGAAGGAATGAAGCATGGCATCGTTCTCGGCGCGAACCGATGGACGCCCTAATCTCGAATGGGAATCGTAGACGTTGCCGGAGCTGCCGGACGTCGAAACGGTCGCGCGTACGCTGCGCCGGGAAGCGGTCGGCCGGCGGATTCGCCGCGTCCGGGTCCTGAGCCCCTCCACCGTGCGATCTCCTGCGCCTGTACGCTTTGCCTCGCGCCTGCGTGGAAAACGGATTGAACGGGTCGGCCGCCGCGGCAAGTATCTCCTGATCGACCTCGAAGGGGACCAGACACTGATCGTCCACCTGCGAATGACGGGGGGATTTGCGTCTGCGGGACGGACCGACCCGGTCCACCCCCATACCCGCGTGCTTTTCTCCTTCAACGGGGAAGAGTTGCGATTTGTCGACCAGCGGCGCTTCGGTCACATGGACCTGGTCTCCGCCCGGGACGTCCCCACCTTCCCCGGCCTGCAGCGTCTGGGCGTGGAACCGCTGGAAGACGCATTCACGCTGCGGAAGTTCAGGGCGCTCCTGCACGGCCGGCGCGGGACCGTGAAGGGGTTCCTGCTGCGCCAGGATGTCATTGCCGGAATCGGCAATATCTATGCCGACGAGATCCTCTTTCATGCCCGGCTCCTCCCATGGCGCCCCGTCGAGTCGCTGCGGCCCGCCGAGGCCGCCCGGCTCTATCGCACGATCCGGACCGTACTGCGGCGGGCGACCGCCCGGCTGTCCCGCTACGGGACGGCGGAAGAGCAGCTTTCCATCCGGAGGGACGGCGGTGCCTGTTCCCGCTGCGGCCGCGCGCTCCGCACGGCGACGGTAGCGGGCCGCACGAGCTATTACTGTCCGGCCTGCCAGCGGTGAGACCCCGGCCGCGGGCGGGTCTACGGCGCACGTTGGAGGGAGGCGCCCGACCGGGGGTGTATTACCTGTGCACGAGCCGAACCTGATCCACAGTCGAATGCGGGGGGGACTGTATGGGCGCCTCATCACGGTGGACTAAGCGTATGGGCCGGCGGACGTTCCTCCGGCGGGCCGCGACGGTTGGCATGGGGGTGGCCGCCGCGGGCGGAATGGCCGTTACGCGGCCCAGTCCCCTACCGGCGTCCCCGGCCTTGACCGCTCAGGCCTCGGGAGGACCGCCCCTCACGCTCGGCTTTCCCAGCTGGATGTTCAGCGAGCCCAGCACCGGCAAGTACTACAAGGAGCTCGCCGCTGAGTATACGGCGGCCCATCCCAACCAGAAGATCGATTTGATCTCGCTTCCCCCCGGCCAGTACGTCGAGAAGGTCTTCACCGAAATCTCGGGCGGGCACGTGCCCGATATCCTGCCGCTGTTCACCACGCAAATGCCGCAGTATATCCACCTGGGATTGCTGGAGCCACTGGACCCGTGGCTGGATAAAGCGCCGTTCAAGAAAAAGATCCTGCCGCTGCAGAAGTTCGCGCAGAAGGACGGCAAGAACTACGGCGTCGTCCTGACCGCCTCCCCCCAGGGGTTGCTGTACAATCACGAATTGCTGAACAAGGCCGAGGTGGATGTGCCGACGACCCTCGATGAGTTGTACAAAGCCGCGGAGGCGGTCTTCAAGAAGACCGGCGTGTTCGGATATGGGGTGCACGTCGATCCCTCGACCATGCTGCTCGCGTACGTCTCGTGCATGCAGTGGGTCCTGGGCCACGGGAGCGACTTCAGCAAGTCCGACGGCACCATCACGTGCAACGCTCCGGGGACGGTGGAGGCGTTTACCCACATGATGCGGTTTGTGAACGCGCCCTTTGTCCCCAAGGGCCTCGGGTGGTATCAACTTCGCACGATGTTCGCGGCGGGGAAAGTCGCGATGCTGTTGGACGGGCCGTGGGATCTGGGGCAGGTCAAGACGGTGAACCCCGCGCTGTATCCGCACATCAGCATGGCGCCGGCCCCGACCCCGACCCACGCGGCCATCACCGGCGGGGCCTTCTATACGATCTTGAAGAAGGAGCCCAACAAGCAGGCCGTGTGGGACTTCATCGCGTATGCCAGCGGCGATCAGTGGCAGCGGCGGTGGATGGAGCTCCTGGTGCAGGTCCCCGGTCTCAATGTCCGGCCGGACCAGGCCTTTCTCAAGACGAATCCCGGATTCCGCTACGTGACGGAGATCGCCGCAAAATATGCCACGGGGTTCGGCTACCTGCCGCCGGGCTACGAACTGGTCGCGACGACCTTTCAGACGAAGGTCATCGACCACGTGGCGGACATCTGGTCCGGGGCGAAGCCGCCGCGGGCGGCGCTGGACGAGTGCCAGAAGGAACTGGAGGCCTGGGCGAAAACCGTTCCCGCCAAGGATCGGAGCATGTAATGGCACGCGGCGGACATCGCATGTCTGTGCGCGGGGTCTGCGTCAGATCTGAGTAACCACGCCCGAGCGGTCACTCCGACGGCCGCCGCCTTCCGGACCGGTATCGGGATGCGGCGGGAACGCGCCGCGTTCGCCGCCGGAATGATGGCGCCCACCCTCCTGTGGACGGCCGTCGTTCTGATCTACCCGATCTGGGTGACCGTTCGGAACAGCTTCTATCAGGTCGGGGCGGGACTCGACCCCCATCCGCCCTTCGTGGGATTCGGGAACTACACCGCGCTTCTTTCCGATGGGATCTTCTGGCACTCCGTACGGATCACAGCCGTGTTCACGGCCGGCAACGTGGCCGGGTCATTCGGCCTGGGTCTGCTCACCGCGCTCGTGCTACACCAGCCCTTCCGCGGACGGCCGCTGGCGCGGGCCGTGCTCTTGCTCCCCTGGGCGCTGCCCCAGGTCGCCGCCGTTGTTGTGTGGAGGTGGCTCCTTCAAGCCCAGTACGGCGCCGCCAACTATCTCCTGTGGCGTCTCCACCTGATCGCCGCCCCCAGCGTGCCGTGGTTGGTCAGGCCCAACCTCGGTCTCTACGCGGTGCTGGCCACGACCGTCTGGTGGCAGTACCCGATCGCGGCCACGTTTCTTCAGGCGGGGATCGAGTCGATCCCGCTGGAACTGTTCGAGGCCGCGCGGATGGATGGGGCCAACGCCTGGCACCGGTTCCGGCACGTCATCTGGCCGGGCCTGCGGCACGTGCGCAACATCCTGCTGCTCTTGCTGCTCTTCGGGTCGCTGGGCCAGGTCATCATTATCTGGACGCTGACCGGCGGCGGCCCGGCCCGGGCGACCCAGACGCTGGGCATCCTCGTCTACACCCGGGCGTTCTCGGACTTCCAGTTCGGAAGCGCGGCTGCGCTTGGGACCATCGTGCTCGCGATCTCCTTGCTCATCGGGGTGGCCTACTATCGACTGACCCTGCGGTCCGTGACGGAGGTGTAGCCGGCGGTGCGTCTGGCCAACACGCTTACCCTCTACGTCGGCGTCACCCTCCTATGCGCGATCGTGGCGTTCCCCATCTACTGGATGGTCGTGAGCGCTTTGGAGCCCGGGAATCTGTTCAATTTCCCCCCACACTTCATCCCCGCCCACCCGAGCCTCGGCAACTTCACGCGGATCTTCGTGGTCAACCCGTTGGCGCATTGGCTGCTGAACAGCCTGCTGGTCGCAGTCGGGACGATGATCTGCTCCATCCTGCTCAGCGTTCATGCCGCGTACGGGATGTCCCGGTTCAGGACCCGCGGCACCGACGCGGCGGGGTTCACGATCCTGGTAGGCCAGATGATCCCGGTGACCGTGCTGACGATTCCCTTCTACATTCTGTTTCGCGCGCTGCATCTGATCAACACGCTCAGCGGCATCGTCATCGCGACCACCACATTCACCATCCCGATGTGCCTGTGGATGCTCAAGGGGTTCTTCGATGGCGTCCCTCGGGACCTGGACGAGGCCGCGCAGACCGACGGCTGTACGCGCCTGCAGGCCCTGTATCAAGTCATTCTGCCGACGGCCGCCCCCGGGTTGGTCGCCGCCGCGACCTTCGCCTTCATGCTGGGATGGAACGAATTTTTCTTCGCCAGCACCTTCCTGAGCACCGAGACGAAATGGGTGGCCACGGTTGGGCTGGTCACCTACATGGGCGAGTATTTCGTGGAGTGGTCGGCGCTCATGGCCACCGCGTTCGTCATCACCCTGGTCCCGGCGGTCCTCTTCCTGAGGACGCAGCGGTACATGATGGCCGGCATCACACAGGGAGCGATCAAGGCGTGACGCTCAAGGTCGGCGTCGTGGGTGCGGGCCTGCTCGGCGCCCGGCACGCCCGTGCTTACAGCGAACTGCCGGAGTGCCATCTGGTCGCCGTGTGCGACCTGGATCTCCGGCGCGCGGAGGAGGTCGCGACCCGATTCGGCGCGAGAGCCTTCACGGATCTCGGCGAGATGCTCGAGGCAGGTGTGGAGGCGGTGTCGGTGGCCACCCCGGATCACGCCCACTGCGTACCGGTGACCGCCTGCCTCGACGCCGGAGCGCACGTGTTGGTGGAGAAGCCCCTGACCATCGATCCGGACGAGGCGCGGATGCTGGTCGCCAAGGCCGACGACGTGCGCAGGGTGCTCATGGTCAACTACAGTCAGCGCTGGCTCCCCGAGCACCGGCGCATCGAAGCGTTGCTCGCCGGCGGCACCCTGGGGGACCTTGCGTTTGTCGAATCCCACCGGTGGGACGCCGCCTGGGTCCCGGGGCGGATGATCGCGGGGTGGGCGGCCCGCACCACGCCGATTCATTTCATGTCGAGCCACGATATCGACCTCATCCTCCACTGGACCGGCCGGCGCGTCCGCAGCGTGTATGCCGCCTCGCACCGCGGTGCGCTCTCCCAGGAGGGCGTCATGGACGGGATTGATGCACTATTGTCTTTGGACGGCGGCGCCCGCGTGAGCCTGCACTCGTCCTGGATCCTCCCGGAGACCTTCCCGGCCGCGGCGGACACGCGGCTGGAGCTGCTGGGCGCCCGCGGGGGGCTGTTTCTGGATGGCAACGCGCGAATGCTGCGCTTGTACACTCCGGAGCGCGGCGAGTCGATCGTGTTCGCGGGGCCGCGGACGGCGGATGAGGTGCACGGACGTCTCGCCGGGGCGTTCGTGGAATCGTTGCGGTCGTTCGTGTCGGCGATCTCTGCGGGCGACCTCGAGCCGTCTACGTCGGCGGCGCGCACGCTCCACGTCGTCGAGGTCCAGGCGGCCATCCTGGCTTCGGCGGCGCGCGGCCGGGTCGTGGAGCTCGCGTGATGCAGATCATGAGGCCGGTGATCACGGAGGGCGATGAGCCATGAAGATGTCGGATCTGCGAATCGACCTGGTGAACATCCCCTACGTGGAGACGATCTCCTCGGCCTCGTCCAAAGCGGGCGGGGCCACGAAATGTATCGTCCGGCTCAGGACAGACGAAGATGTGGAGGGGCTCGGCGAAGCTCCAGGGGGCCAGGCGTTGCGGGACGACATTACCCGGGCCTTCCAGAGCGTGCGCGGTGAAGATCCGTTCCGGATCGAGGCAATCCTGGAACGGTTACCGGGGTCACACCGCGGCCTCTACGGTCCGAGCCCCACGGCCATGTCCGCGATCGAGATGGCGATCTGGGACATCATCGGCAAGACGCTCGGCCGTCCGATCAGCGACCTGTGGGGCGGCCGGTACCGGGGGGAGGTCCCCGTCTGCGCGCCGCTCTTCACGCACGAGGAACGCGAGACCGATTTCTCCTCGGCGACGGTGGCGCTGGCGGACGAGGTCGTGTCCCGGTACGGCTTCGGGGCGGTGAAGGTCAAAGCGGGGGTGTACCGTCCCGGATCCGAGATCCCGGCGTTGCGCGCCCTGCGGCGCAGGTTCGGCGCCGACCTCGCGATTCGCATTGACCCGAACGGGGTGTGGTCTCCGGAGGAGAGTATCCGGATCGGGCACCAGGTGCTGGATCTGGACCTGGAGTGGATGGAGGATCCGACCTGGGGCATCGAAGGGATGCAGCGGGTGCGGGCCAGCGTGGCCATCCCCCTTGCCACCAACATGTGCGTGCGCAACTTCGACGAGGTGCCGGTCGCCTTCCGGGCCCAGGCCGCCGACGTCGTCCTGGGGGATCCTCGGATCTGGGGCGGTATCTGGCCGACGCGGAAGTTGGGCGCCCTCTGCGAGGGGCTGAACTGGGGGTTTGGCCTCCACAGTTCGCACGAGCTCGGCATCGCGACCGCCGCGCGGCTGCACCTCGCCGCGGGCTGCGCACATTTGAGTTATCCCATAGATGTGACCCATTGGTTCCATGCGGAGGACGTGGTCACGGGCGGGCCGTTCCCCATCAGGAACGGTCGCATCACCGTCCCCACGGCGCCAGGGCTCGGGGTCGAGCTCGACACGGACGCGCTGGCGCGGGCTACAGCCCGCTGTGAGCGAGAGGGCGAGTATCCCACGGTCGTGACCAACCCGTCCCGCTACCGGTGGTGGACCTAGTGCGGCGTTTCGTGTCATCCGATCCCGGCGATCCTCTGCGTGATTCCCTAGGGGGTTTCGTGCACGGTCAGCGAGAATGTTGAGCGCGAGCCATGCTCAAAGGGGGAACGTATGACGGACCGCGAGGGAGCCGCCCAGCCGGCATTGGCGGGTGGCGTCATTGAGAAGTTCAACGCCAGCCTGCACGGTGAACTCATCCGCCCTGACAGCGGCAGCTACGACGAGGCCCGCAAGGTCTGGAACGGGATGATCGACCGGCGGCCGGCGCTGATCGTCCGCTGCGCCGCCCTCGAGGATGTGCAGAACGCCATTCGGTTCGCTCGGAGTTATGGGCTGCTCACCGCGGTGCGCGGCGGGGGCCATAACGCCGCCGGGTTCGCGGTGTGCGACGGTGGCCTGGTCATCGATCTCTCACAGATGAGGGGGATCCGTGTCGATCCGAAGGCGCGCACGGCGCGCGCCCAAGCCGGCGCCACCTGGGGCGACTTCGATCGCGAGACCCAGGCGTTCGGTCTGGCCACGACGGGGGGCGCCATTTCCACGACCGGGATCGCCGGGCTCACGCTCGGCGGCGGTCTCGGCTGGCTGATGCGCAGCTACGGGTTGGCCTGCGACAACCTGTTGTCCGTCGAGTTGGTCACCGCCGACGGCCGGGTGCTCATGGCCAGTCCGACCGAGAACCCGGACCTGTTCTGGGGCGTGCGTGGCGGAGGCGGCAACTTCGGCGTCGTCACGTCGTTCGAGTATCGCCTCCATCCCGTGGGACCGATGCTCGGCGGATTGCTGATCCATCCCCTGGAACGGGCGCGCGAGGTCCTTCAGTATTACCGCGAGGTCAGCCAATCCGCTCCGGACGAGCTGACGGTCTTCGCCGCCCTGATGACGACGCCCGACGGGGTCCCGGTCATCGGCTTGGCCCTCTGCTACAACGGGCCGGCGGCCGTGGGGGAGAAAACCCTGCACGCGCTCCGGTCGTTTGGGCCGCCGGTCGCGGATCAGGTCGGGCCGATGCCCTATACCGCCATCCAAAGCATGCTGGATGCGGGGTTCCCCGCCGGCCTTCAGGTCTATTGGCGGTCGGATTTTCTGAAGGGTCTCGGCGACGAGACCATCGACACGATCCTCACCCGGTTCGCCAAGCGGACCTCGCCGCTCTCCCTGATGATCATTGAGCAGTTTGGCGGCGCGGTCAGCCGCGTCGGCCGGGAGGACACGGCGTTTGAGTATCGAGACGCACAGTACAATCTGGCGATCATCTCGAGATGGACGGATCCCCGAGAATCGGACCCGCACATCCGTTGGGCGCGAGAGACGTGGGAAGCCATGCGGCCGTTCGCGACCGGGGTCTACGTGAACTACCTGGGCGAGGAGGGCGAGAGTCGGATCAGGGCGGCGTACGGCCCGGCCAAGTACGAGCGGTTGGTCGCGTTGAAGAACACGTACGATCCGGGCAACTTCTTTCGCCTGAACCAGAACATCAAGCCGGCCTAGGATACGCGTTCAGGAGCGAGCGCGATGCAGGTCTTCGCAAGCCCCGAGACCATCCGGTCGATGACCCCGCTCAACCCCTTCGACCGGCAGCCCGATGGCCGGCCCCTGGTGCCCGATGCGTTGCTGGAACGAATCTCCAAGGCGGCCACCGAACAGGTCTGGAGAACCCTGGGCCTGCACGGGTACACGCACCAGTTCGAGGGCGGCTGGTTCCAGTCGCACCCCGGGCGGGTACTGGTGGGGAGGGCGGTCACCGCCATCTTCATGCCGTTCCGGCCGGATCTCGACCAGGTGGTGATCACCGCGTCCGGCAAGCCCGCGGGCGACCGGCATGGTTCGGGCGGTCAGAATTCATGGGTCATCGACGGCCTGCTCCCCGGCGACGTCATGGTGGCCGACATGTTTGGCAAGGTCGAGGATGGTCCGTTGGTCGGTGACAACCTGGCCACCACCATCAGCCGCCGCACCGGCGCCGGCGCCGTGATCGAAGGGACGATCCGCGACTACGACGGCATCAAGCACATCTCGCCGCTGCAGATCTTCTGCCGCGGCGTGCACCCCTCTTTCCTCAGGGAGTGCACGCTCGTGGGGGTCAATGTCCCGGTGCGAATCGGAGGGGCCACCGCGCTGCCGGGCGATGTGGTGCTCGGCACCGAGACCGGCGTCGTCTTTATCCCGCCCCACCTGGCCGAAGAGGTGGCGACCAGTGCTGAGGACATCCGGCTGCGCGACACCTTCAGCAAGCAGCGCCTGGCCGAAGGGCGCTACAGCGCCCTGGTGATCGACCGCGACTGGACGGAGGAGATCGAGCAAGATTTCCGCCGGTGGCGGGCCGAGCGAACGTAGAACGCCGCCCCCCCACGACGACCGCCGCAGCGCTTATCGCTGCTCGTGAGTGACGCCCTCGAGCAGCCCCCTCATGTAGCCGATCGCATACAGCCGGCCCAGCATTTCGTACCCGGGCCGTTCGTTCGATTCACCCGCCATCGTGGGGACGTGGTCCGGCCGCAGCACGCCATCAAACCCGGTCTCCCGGTGCGCCCGCATCGCCTCATACATGTCCGTCTGGCCATTGTCGTGAAAGGTCTCCACGAAGCGTTCGGGCGTCCCACGGACGTCCCGAAAGTGAACAAAGTGCGTCTTCCCGAGGACGCCGAACCGTCGGATCGTCGCCGGGATATCCACCCCCATCGTTGAGAACGTGCCCTGGCAAAACGTGATGCCGCTTTGCGGGGAGTCCACCAGCCGCACGGCGCGCTCCATGGCCTCAGGGGTGCGTAGGATCCTGGCCACCCCCCTGATGGGTGAGATCGGAGGATCGTCGGGGTGCAGGGCGAGTTTCACGCCGGCCTCTTCGGCGACGGGCACGACCCGCTCGAGGAAGTACGCCAGGTTCTCCCACAGCGGCTCCTCGGCCACCCGTCCCGCGTCGGTCAGGGGCGCGCGCTCCATGAGCGAGTGGTCGTAACTCGTGACGAGCGCCCCGCCGCGCGCCGGCGTGGTGGTCGACGTGCGCGTCCAGCCGAACACCGCCATCCAATTCCAGCACAGGACCGGGATGCCCACCGCGCCCATGTTCGTGACGAGCGTGCAGAAGTCGTCGATCTCGCGGTCTCGCTCCGGCCGCCCCAGCCGGGCGTTGTTCATCGGAGGGGATGACTCGATCACCGCGGCCGTGATGCCTGCGTCCTCGAACCGCTGCCGCATGTGCAGCACCGGCATGAACTCCCAGGGGCGGAGGTTTGGCTCGGGATTGGGCAACTGCGTCACCGCGTGGGTGACGCCGAGTTGTCTGGCCAGCGTCCACCGCTCGTTGGGATACGGTGGCAGGATCAGTGCCAGCTTCATCGCTTTGGCCTCCGGCCTGCGCGCGTGGGGCGCTCGCAGGGCCTACTTCCGAACCGCCTCCTGGAATGCCTGTTCCATCCTGACTTGCGCCGCCTTGGCCGCCGCCTCGGGGGATTTGCCGTTCAAGCAGACATCCTGCACCATGTCGGCGAGGATGAACTTCTGCGACACTGCGCTGAGCTGGGTCAGGAGCTGCGGGGTCGGCGGCGCAGGGTACCAATTCGGCCTGGCGTGTTCGATGATATCGGGGAACGGATCGAAGAACGGGCGCTTCTTCCAGAACTCCGCTTGGCTCAGGTCCTTGTAGACCGGGTACCATCGGCCGCCTACCTTCTCGTACACCGCTTCGAGGGCCTTCGGCTCCATGATGTCCTTGATGAGCGTCTTGGCGGCGGCGACGTTCTTGCTGGTCGCGGAGACCGCCCACGCCCACGTCCCGGCGCCTTGAGCGGACACCCCCGCTTTCCCTTTCGGGAAGGGCGCCTGGGCCGTCATCTTGAGAAGATCCGGGTCGTTCTTCTCGAGCCACGCGAAAATCGATGCCGGGTTGAACACGAACGCCGCCCGGTGTGACTGGTAGGCGTTGTTGTTCCACGCATCATCGGCCGATGGTGAGTCGGGCTGGATCAGTTTGTCAACCCACCACCGCCTGGCCCGGGTGAGCGCAGAAATCACGCCCGCGTTGTCGAGGTGGGGGCGCCCGTGGCCATCGACGAGCGTCCCGCCGTCGGCGTAGATCATGAGCGTCAGGTTGCCGACGGTATCGGGCGTGCGGCCGATCGGCAGGCCGATCCCGTACAGGGTGGGCGGCGTTTGGACCTTCCGCGCGATCTCCTCGAGTTCGTCGAGGGTTGCGGGCGGCTGGCGCTTCCCCGTCACCTTCTCGCAGAGGTCGAGACGCGCGTACATGACGGTGACGTCGGCCTCCATCGGGATCGCGAAGATCTTGCCGTTGACCGTCACGTACGGCAGCAGCGCTTTGTACATGCCGCCGGCGCGCGACTTGATGTCGTTGTACACATCGGTGAGATCCACGAGCTTGCCTTGGGTTGCGTAGAAGATTGTCTGCTCCTGCAGCATCATGACCACGTCCGGCAGCGCGCCCGCTTCGACCGCGGCCGCCACTTTGGCGAAGTAGTCCGAGCCGGGCAGCGGCGAGTACTCGACCTGAACGTTGTGCTGCCGGCCCCACTCGGCCATCTGCTGCCCCAAGAGCGCATCACCATCCTTGGTGAACGAGACAACGCCCCATGCCGCCAACTTGCCGCTGAACTTCGCCTGTGCGGACAGCGGAGGGGGCGGCGCCCCGATCAGGTCGAGCGCGGTCGCCGCCGACAGCGCGGCCGTTCCCTTCACGAAGGCCCTTCGGGTAAGCCGATTGTGCGGATCAACACGCATACGCTCCCCACCTCCTCATCGTGCACCGTCGAGAGAACCCACGGACTCGATCGCGGTCCCCCCGTTTAGCTCTTGGTCGCTCCGGCGGCGAGGCCGGCCACCACCCACCGCTGGGCCAGCGTGTAGATGAGAACGGGCGGCAGCGACGCCACGAGAACGGCCGCCATCAAGGACCCCCATTGGAACACGTCGCCGATGATAAACTGTGCCAGTCCAACCGGGATCGTCTTCTGCGAGTCCCGCGCGATGAGCAGGAGCGCGAAGAGGAACTCGTTCCAGGCATTGGTGAACGCGAAGAGCGCGATGACCGCCAGCGCGGGGAGTGAGAGCGGGAGGAAGATGGAAAGCAGAGATCGCAACCGGGTCGCTCCGTCGACGAGGGCGGCATCTTCCAGCTCGGACGGGACCGTGCGAAAATATGTGATCGCGAGCCACGTACAGAATGGCGCCGAGAAGATCAGGTAGATCGGGATCAGGCCGAGCGCCTTATCGGTGAGGCGGAACTGGTACGCGACCTGGAACAGGGGGATGAAGAGGAGGGCCGGCGGGGCGAGGTAGGTGACGATGGTCGCGTTGGCGACGAAGGTGCGTCCGCGGAACGAGAGTCTCGTGATCGCATACGCTGCGAGGACGCCAACGATCATCGCGACGATCGTTGTGGACACCGCAACGATCGCGCTGTTCCTGAAATAGGCGAGGAATTCGCTCTGGTGGAATAGCGCGATATAGTGTTGCAGGCTCACGTGCCGTGGGACGAGGCTGACCTCCACGAAAATGTCCCTGTTGGGCTTTAACGATGTCTCCAGGACCCACACGAACGGAAAGAGCGTCCAGACGGTGAACACCGCCAGACCGCCGATGAGCACGACCTTACGCAGGGCGCTCCGCAGCCTCCGGGACACCCGCGCAGTGCCGGGCGGTGGCACGGGTCTCCGCGTCATGCCTGGGCCTCCGGCGCGAGCATGCGCTTTGTCAGGAAATAGATGAGGACGACGAAGAGGGGGAAAAAGATCACGGAAACCGCTGCGGCCATGCCGAGCTGGCGGGCACCGGCAATGCCGATCTCGTAGGCGAACATCGGGAACGTCATCGTGGCGTTCACGGGACCGCCGCGTGTGAGGACGTAGACGAAGTTGATGCTGTTGGCGGTCCAGATCGTCGAAAGCAGGACCGTGATGACGATCGTGGACGCCAGTCCGGGGAGCAGGATGTACAGGAATCGCTGAAGCACGCCCGCGCCATCGATCGCCGCGGCCTCGTACTGCTCACCGGGGATGGCCTGGAGCCCGGCAAGGAACATCATGGTGTAGAAAGGCGTTCCCTGCCAGACGACGACCCCGATCACCGACCACAACGCGAGATGGGGATCCGCAAGAAACTGGACCAGGGTTTGGCTGCCAAACATCTGGATGCGGATCAGATTCAGCAGGCCGCTCGGCGTGCCGTCGTAGACCCAGCGCCAGGTGAGTGCCACGACGACAGAGGGGACGGTCCAGGGGAGGAAGAAAATGCCCCGCATCAATGGCCGGCCCCGGAACCGCTCGTTCAGGAGCAGGGCCGATCCCATGCCCAGGCAGAGCTTTGCCGCGACGGCCGTCCCGGTATAGAGCAGCGAGATCCAGACCGTCTTCCGGAACAGGGCACCGTATTGATCCCCGAACAGGAGGTCACGGTAGTTTTGCAGACCGACCCAGGTGGCCGGGCCGCCGATCACTTTGTGCTGCATGCTCAACACGATGCCGCTGACGAACGGGTACGCAATGAGGGCGACGAGGATGACGATCAGGGGCAGCAGAAAGGGCCAGGCCATGCGCCAGTCGCGGCCCAGCACGCGTTCCTTCCAAGGTCGGCCTTGTGCCCCCCCGAGGGGGTGGGTCCCTAGGACGGTCACCATTGCTGGCGCCTCGCGAGCCGGACGTCTGCACAAACGCGATCCGCTCACAGCGAAGCCGCGGTCCTGCGAACTGAACGTATCTTACTACGGAACCTGTCGCCGGAAGTCCTGGTCCGCATCGCGAGCAGGGTTTTCCGCCGGGCCCGGCGTAGACGCCCCCCCATGCGCATCGACGTGGCCGCTCACATCCTGCCCGAGCGATACTTCGCCCGGCTTCAGCAGATCCCGGGCTTCCTCATGTCCAGACGCGTCAAGGGGGTCCAGTGCCTCTTTGACCTTAGCGTGCGCTTTAGAGTGATGGATGGGTTTCCCGATTACAAACAGGTCCTCTCG
>DASSXJ010000188.1 GCA_035703895.1 bacterium
CGCTTCGGATGGCCGGCGTTGATACCGAGTTGTACGAGTACGATCATCCTCTGGGCCATCTTGCGCTCAGCACGTCCGAGCTGCGTCGGCAGTGGATGCCCGTACTCGAACATTTCCTTGAGGATCGGCCCGGCGAAATCACTCTGCCGAGGTGAGCCGGCGGCATCCCCGGACAAGGCAACGTCCCTCCGGGTGAGGATCGACGATCCGAAGGGAAAGTTTCTCAGACGTTCCCTGCAACTTTCATGGGTATAACACTGCGCGAGCGCGAGACGCGGCCCACGGGAGCGGTCCGCGCCAGCGAGAGGAAACTCGTCGCTGAGCATGAACCGTATACTCAGAGCAACCAAGAGGTAGCGCCGACCCGCGGGCGTCCAGAGCAAGGCGCGGATCGGCGTCCTCCCGACAAAGGCAAACCTGGGGTAACCCAGGGACGCAAAGCCACGGGACCCTTTATGGGGTCGGGCCGGGCTGCCGAAGGAGGGGGCAGTGCATGCGTAAGACTCCACCCGCCGATGTCGGCGGCGCGAAGCGCGACGGCCAAGGACGCCTCCTGCAGCTTCAGACCCACCTTCGAAAGCGCGCCGTAGAAGCGTTCCACGAGATGGCGGGACGCTATCGCGACCTGTTCGAAAACGCCAACGATATCGTCTTCACCGTGGACCTTTCCGGACGGTTTATGTCGGTCAATCAAGCCGGTATACGCCTGACCGGCTACACGAAGGGCAAGATCCTGAAGATGAACATCGCCCAGGCGGTGGCCCCCGAGTACCTGGCGCTCGCCCGCAAGATGCTCGCGCATCACCTCGCCGGCGAGGATCCGGGGATCCTCGTGATCGAGATCGTGGCCAAGGACGGCCGGCGCGTGCCGGTGGAGGTGAGCACCCAGCTGCTCGTCAGGAGCGGCAAGCCCGTAGGAGTCCAGGGCATCGGCCGCAACATCACAAAGCGCAAGCTGGCGGAGGAGGAAAGCCACCGTCGAGCGATCTTGATGGGACGGCTCATCGGCCTCACAGAGACTCTCAACCAACCGCTCACCGAACCAGAGGTGGTGGAGGCCATCGGCCGGGGCGCGCTCCGGCTCGGCGAGGCCAACCGTGGGGTCTTGCTTATCCGTCAGACCGACGGGACGGTGGCGTGCCGGTGGTCGCAGGGGGTCTCGGGCGCCTACATCGCCCAGGTGCTCGCTCACCTGAGCGATCTTCCCTCGGGGCACTTGATGACCGAGGTCGTCGATCAAATCGAGGTCGTCGATCAAATCGTCGAACTGCCTGGAGGGGGCGTCGTGCGAGGAACGAAGCCCTTCCTCCTTCCCGATGTCGAGGCGCAGGAGTCGGAGTTGGTCTACAGGCTGGCCGGAGCGGAGGGCTACCGGGCGATAGGGATCTGGCCTCTTACATCCGAGGGGCGACCCATCGGCCTCATGAAATGTTATTATGACGCCCCACGGACGTGGTCGAAGCCGGAACTGGACGTGCTCCACGTGTTTTTCCGGCAGGCGGCCGTCGCGCTGGAGAATGCGCGGCTGTACGAAGCGCGGGCTCAGCGGACCGCGGAGCTCGAGGCGCTCTTGGATCTCTCCAAATCCCTACGGGCCGTGCACAACCTCGAGGAGATGTATCCACTGCTCGTGGAGCAGGCGAGGCGACTGCTCCACGCCCCGTATGCCGCCCTCGCGCTGCTCGATGAGGCCCGCGAGACGTTCACGGGGGTCCACGACACGAAGGGGCTCCTGAAAGGACACGGGACACCCATACCTGTCCACGGGTCACTGCTCGGCCGCGTCGTGCTGACCGGGGCCCCCCTCCATGTCGATGACGCAGGGCTCGCTCACACGGATCTCGACGGCGACACCGGCCCCGTGGTCGTCGTGCCGGTCCGCTCTGAGGACGAAGTCACGGGAGTGCTGGCCATCGCCCGCCCTCGGGGATCCGTCAGCCGTCCGTTCACCGACGCCGACGTCTCTCTTCTCCAAGGGATCGCCGAGATTGGCGGCACCGCGATTCAGCGCGCCCGGCTGGATCTGGATCTTCAACAGGCCTATGTCCAGATGGTCCTGGCGCTGGCGCACGCCGCAACTCGCGATGCCCACACCGAATTGCACAGCTTCGGCCTCGTCACGCTGGCCCAAGAGATCGCTCGGGGGCTGGGAGCTGGCCCGGAGGAAATCGAGGACATCCGCTGGGGGGCCCGCCTCCATGACATCGGCAAGGTGGGCGTGCCCGACAGCATCCTCAACAAGCCCGGCCCGTTGACGGACCGGGAGCGCGCGGTGATACAGCGCCACCCCGTGATCGGGGAAGAGATCCTGGGGCGGGTGCAGCGGATGCGGGGAGTGGCAAAGCTTGTGCGCCACCACCAGGAGATGTGGGACGGCACCGGTTATCCGGATGGCTTGTGCGGGGAAGCGATTCCGTTGGGCGCGCGCATTCTTGCCGTGGTCGATGCGTACGGCGCCATCATCGCACCGCGCCCGTTCGAGGAGGCGCACACGCACGAGGACGCCGTCGCGGAGATCCGGCGCGGCGCGGGCACCCGGTTTGATCCGGCGGTGGTTGAGGTCTTCTGCCAGACCATCGAGCGCCTCCGTTCCGTGGAAGAGGCGGTCGACTAGTCACCCGGCGGCCGCCTTCGTCATCTACTGGAGGCGCATCCCGGAAGAT
>DASSXJ010000189.1 GCA_035703895.1 bacterium
GGACCCGAACTCCAAGCCCTAAAACCCGGTCCTGGGGGGTTCGTCCATCGCGCGACAAGTGCGTCAGGTAGCCCCAGGCAAACATCTCGCGACCGTGCGCTCTGGCTGCGCGCTGGATCGTGGCATGCGGCATCAGCGGGGAGAGACCGGCGCCGACTCGTTCCTGATTGATGAGGTTGAGAACTGTCACCTCAAGATCCTCGTCGACCTGAGGGGAGTCAGCTCGGGCAGGCAGCGGGTAGATATGGACCGAAGATCCCGCGAACGCGAACGACCTTAGGGAATCCAGTGGAACGGGAGATGCCGTCGCCGCAAAAATCACCAGCACCAGGCCGAACGCGACCAGGCCCCGATACATCAAGTACCTCCCTGGGGCCCGATCCGCTTCTTCGGCAACCTGGCTGGCTTCTCACCGAAGCTCCTAGGCTTTGCGTCCCTGCCTCACGGCAGGTTTGCCGATTCGGAAGCCCCTGCGATCTTTTCATACCCTAAATCGCCCACGCACAGCCAATACTCATCAGGAAGGGACAGCAGCACGCCCTCCCGAACGCCCCAACGTGCTTCACAGAAGCATGGAGCGTTTCTGTCCTCGAATCGCCGTGTTATCACCCGGCGCGGTGGCCGTGCGGGCCAGGGTCTTGTTGACCCGAGGAACGCTCACCACACGCCTGGTGCTCGCCGGAATCCTGCTCCTGGTCGGCCTCCCAGTTTTGACGATCTTGATTTATGTCTGGGGATATCCCTCGGCTCCGGTTCCGCGTGCTGCCGTGGTCGTCGTGGATACCTTCCAAGTCCTGATCGTTCTCAACGCCATCGTGGTCATCGCGCAACTCGCCTTGGAAACCCGGATTCGATACCCTTGGGTCGTTGGTACCCCCAGCCGGATGCGCGAAGTCAGTGGGACCTCGGCACCAGCTCAACACAGCGGACCGATAGGGCTCCGTGCCTTATCCTTGAGCCTGGCAGAGGCGATCTGGGAACAGGAGCGAAACGGCCGTGCCGTCCCCGGTCAAGCGATCCTGGACTACATCCGGGATGCGGTGACCGCCGAACTGGAATATCGCAGGCGTGTGTCGACGCTCGAACGGCGGTTGGCTGACCTGGAGGTTCGGTTTGGCGGGGGCGGCACGGCGGCGAGCCGGAAAACAGGCAGCCTGGAGTGCTGATCGAGGCCTACGCCGTCCCCATGTACCGCGATGATGCCGTGGCCTCGGAGAGGATGTAGTAGAGCTCTCGCTCCCCTGATGGCGCCGTGCCGAAATAGAAGCCTTTCACCATCCAAAGCCCGGACCGATAGGTCAGCAGATCGCCCACAACGTGATAGCGAGCGCCGTTGCATAATCTCGCCTGGATACTGATCTCGACGGGCTGCTGAAGGCGCCCGCGCTGGGTCACCGAGTTACCCTCCACGTGGACATGCCGATCAGATGGGCCGGCCATCTTACCGCATGATTCCTTTGCGCAAGAGGTAGGCGACCGCCTGTGTCCGGTTGCGGGCGCCGATCTTTCGAAGGATTGACCGGATGTGACTCTTGACGGTCGATTCGCCGAGACACGCCTTCTTGGCAATCTCGCGGTCCGTCGCGCCTTCAGCCATCTCCACCACAATCCCGAGTTCGCGGTTGGTGAGGCCGGCGAGATGCGCGCCGTTCTGGCTCGTGCGTTCTTGCATCAGGACCCGGAACCGCTCGATGAGCCTCCGCGTAATGTAGGGATGGGTCATCGTCCTGCCGTCGCACACTCCATGAATCGCCTTGACGAGATTGTCAGGGCTGATGTCCTTAAGCACGTAGCCACTGGCACCGGCTTCAAGCGCCCGAAACGCGCGTTCCTCGTCCGACGTCTCTGAGAGGACGATGATTTCCGTCCGTGGATGGTGCTGCTTGAGGAGGCTCACGGCCTCCGGGGTCGCGAGTCCGGGCATATCCTGATCGAGGAGGACGACATCAGGATCAAGATGGGCCAGAGTGCTGATCGCCTCTTGAACGTCCGGGGCTTCGCCGACGATCTCGACCGAGTTCGTGCCCTTGAGCAGGCTCTCAATTCCCTGACGGACCAGGGTCATGTCGTCTATGACCATCACCCGGACTGCACCCACGTCTGTCTCCCCCTATGTCCTTTACACTCTCGAGGTGTTTCCAGAAAGCGGGGCAGGTCCCTTGGTTCTTCTGGTGGAATTGGTCCCCCGTTTGATGGATAGGGGCAGTTCGAACGGAGGAGAGGCGCGAGAGAGGGCCGCGTTTTGTTTCGTTGTCTCAAGCCAAGGACCGGGGCAGGGCGATCTAGGGCTAGCGCAAGCCCCAAAAGGGCATTATATTCGCTGGTAGCCCCCACCAAGCATTTGTTCGGGTGCGTACCACCCCGACGCAATAGGTAGGTCCAAGCTGAAGGGGCAGCTCAGGAGGGTGAGCCAGTAGTGCCCGTCCGAGTCATGCTGGTTGACGATCACGAGATCATCACCGCCGGGCTGCGGGTGATCTTGCAGGCGGAGCACGACATCGCCGTCGTGGGAAAAGCCACGGGGGTGAAGGAAGCCGTCCGCAAAGCAGCCGAGCTGAAACCGGACGTCGTTCTCATGGATGTCAAGCTCGCCGACGGGAGCGGGATCGACGCGACGAAGCAGATCAAAGAATCCTCTCCCGAAACCCAGGTCCTCATCCTGACTGTCTATGACGACCAGGATACTGTGCTGAAAGCAGTGCAGGCCGGTGCGATCGGGTATGTGCTCAAGGACATTCCTCCCGAAAATCTGGTCAGGGCCATCCGCTCCGTCCATTCGGATCGGACCATGATCAACCCCGTGATCGCGCGCAAGCTCGTCGAGCGCCTCGCAACCACTGAGCGGGAGGCCGTCCTGTTCAACTTCCGGCGCGGGCCGGGCCTTACGGAGCGTGAGATCGAGGTCTTAAAGGGCGTGGCGTCCGGGCTCAGCGACAAGGAAATCGCGCTCAAGCTCTTCCTCTCCGAACCGACCGTCAAGAGCCATCTGCGATCTGTTTATCAAAAGCTTCGAATCCATAACCGCGCACAGGCCGCCGCCTACGCGGTAAAGAACGGTCTTGGGGCGTAGCCGGCAGCGCTAAGAAACCAACATAGGTCTTCGTACCACCTCTCGTCTCCACCAATGCGCGCGAAGGGCGACGGCGTGTCCGTGAGCTAGTCGAAATGCTGCCATAGCGCCGACCAAGGTCGAGTTGATCGAACACCTGGGCGTCTTGTCAACTTCCAGCAGATTCGCTTCCAAGAGGCCCTTGGACTCCTGAGAAGTTGTCCTTTTTTTTCCAAAAGAGGGCATTAGATCTACAAACGGTCCCCAGAAACATAGCAGGACTAGGGGGTGTCAAATGACTTCACGCCTCGGCGTCGTGCTCGAGTCGGCTTTGAAGGCGCCAGGGGTCGTCGCGTCAGTCCTGGTCGACTCCGATGGTTGCGTGATTGAAACCGTCTCCAATGTGGATGGCGATCTGGCGGTTTCCGGAGCCTTGGCTCGCCAGATGCTCGGGTTGTGGGCTTCGGTGGGAGCCGACCTGGGCCTAGGGGCTGTGGATTCGATCCTCATTGAGTGGGAGGGTGGGTCTGCGACGATCGCGCCCATGGGGCAGAATGGAACCCTCCTGATGTTCGGTAACCGGGCATGCCGCCCCGGTCGCCTGCGTCGTGAAGCTAGGCGAGGAAGGGAGAGGATGAACGAAGGGACTCCTGTCACCCCTCCGCCCCCCACCGATCATCTCGACGGTGACCTCGTGCCCGCGATCGACGAGGTGGGGCAGGCGCCCAACTCGATCACGGGAGAGGTTGTTCTCATCGGCGCTCACACATTCCGCTTGGTCACGAGACTGATCGCGACGCTCCTGCAGACGAAGGGAGTCCAGTCCTCGCGGCTGCGGGCTTACTCTCCTAGTAGCACGATCATCGACGTCGTCCTGGAGGATGGGGCGACACTGGCGGCCATTGACCACGGTGATCTCGATGAACTTGCCCTGGAGCGGACCGAAGAGGGCGGGACGCGGCTGATCTTTCGTGCTGGAACGGCGCTTGGGACTTTCCCGATCGGGAGCCGGGGATAGGAGCCCGGCCAGTATTTACCCCGATCGGCGCCCGAACGTCGCCAGCAAATCGGCAGACGCCGCCGGGCGCGTGCTTTCCAGCACCATGCAGCGCGCATTTCGAAGCAATCTTGTGAAACCTATAAACGCCTGCGGGAGCCGATGTCGTTGCTTGAATGACGAGGTATGCTGTGCCAGCGCAAGGAGCAACGCTGCGCGCGAGATCGGGGACAGACGAGTGCCTGACCCCGCGTGACGGAGAAGAACAAACGTATCAACCTCGATTGGTCGCATTTCGCGATCGTTGGGGAGCCAGAACTCCACACCGCCCTCGCGCACAACCGCCCGCCCAGGGGGAAGGGCTCCAGCGGCTTTTCGCGTCCACGGTTTGACGGTCATAGGGATAGCGAAGGGCATCACAACTCCTGCCGACGGGTCGAGTAGCGCAACTTCATCGGACAAATACATCGCGCCCCGCCGAAGGAGCGCAGCGACCGTAGACGTTTTTCCCGCACCGCTCTCCCCGACGAGGATCATTCCCCGCCCATCAAAGGCCACAACCCCGGCGTGAACGAAGAGCGACTCCGCGAGGAGCGTCGTCAAAGTGCCGACAATTTGTCCAAGCAGGGGGCCGACCGGTGTCCCGGGCGCGAGCGCTATGGACCACATCCGGTCCCCATTGACCACTCCATCCGCCGTTCGTCCGTCCGGGGACAGAGTAACATCAAGAACCGGAATGGTCTCACGGATCCTGAGGGAGGAGAGCATCTCGGCCAGCGCTGTGGTGATGGGCGCAGGTCCAGTGAGACGAACGAGGCCGCCCGCACTGGGCAGCCCCACAACTGCCGGCGCTTCCGGAGTCATCAGACCCATTCGATTGGGCTGCGAATCCACTCCCCGTTGACCTGACAGACGAGCCCGGAGTCCATCAGCACTTGAAGTGTCTCACGAACGCGTCCGGGCGTCCCGTTGACGGATGATTCGATCGCCTCCGTTGTTGATCCATGACAAAAGCTCCAGATCCGGCCTGCCCAGGCATCCAGCAGCAGCAGAGAACCGTGATCCCTATCGAGGATCACGATTTCATCCTCGAAGGCCGCGGCCAGCGCCTTATGGAGAGACATTGGCCGAGGAAGCGAGGTCCCCCCGCTCAAGGCTCCCAAACACGATCAGGCGCAACGCGGCACTATAAGGAGGGCTGCACGTCACGAGGGCGATGCCTCTGGCTCCTGTGGAATATTGCAACGCATCGGCCCTGTCTGGCGTCACCGTGACCTGGCGTTCAACGCGATATGTGTACCGATGCCCTGCGTAGTCGACCAGGATGGTGTCACCAGGCTCGAGCCGATCGAGCCGGAAAAAGGGCGCTCCATACGTTGTGCGATGGCCTGCGATCCCAAGCGTTCCGGGATCCGTGGGGAGGGCGGTCCAGGTGATGCGGCCGACTCCATATTGACGAAGGTGTTCGGGGGTCGCCCCATCGGGGACGAACCGGCGAACGCCAAGTCGCGGGATCATGAGGACAAGTCCGGTGTTCCGCGAGACGCGGTCTTTGGATGCCGGCTCCGGGTTGCGGTCGCCTTCCCAAGCCGCGAGCGCCGCGGTTTGTACTTCTGACGTCTCGCGCCCCGTGTACAGCACCCACGCTACGGGGGCCATCAGGAGCAGGATGCCTGCTGCGATGCAGAGCGTCGAAAGTCGGGATAGGACGTTGCGTGAGGCGTGCATGGAGGACCAGCCCTCCGGGGTTACTCCCCTGTCAGCCGCTCCGCAAACCTACGCAGCCAAATTCCGAATCCCAGGAACCCCGACCCCGCCACAAACGGGAGCCAGAGATTCGCGCCGGTATACGGGAGCGCGAGTCCCGGACCTTGTTTGGCTGGATTTGCCGCAGCGGGGCCTGTCTGGGCGGCGCTCGCGGCGAGTACGATCGGCGCCGGCGTCGAACGACCGCCACCCGCAACTGGGGGTGTCGCATCTGGAGTAGAAGGGACCACTACGGGCGCCGAAGGAGACGTGACCGCTGGGCCTGCCGTCACGGCCGGCGGCACTGCGGGTGGGGGGGTTGAAGCCGCGATCCCGCCCAACGTAGCGAGCCCTAAGAGCAGGCTTCCAAGCGCGGGAATGATACCACCGCCACCGCCGCCGCCCCCGATGTCACCTGTGCTGCCCCCGGTCAAGGTTCCAGTACCACCTCCGGTCCCGCTCCCGCCTCCGGTGCCACCTCCAGAGAGCATCACAACGCCAAACTGAAATGTCAGGGGTTGAACGGTAACTCCGCCACGAGTGATTTGCATACCGACCCCCTACTGCGAACCGATGAGTGCGCTGTCCTAGGTTCTTTTGTGCCGTCGAACAATCCTTCCCTGCTCTATATTGCGAAAATCGAGAACGGATTGAATATCACCCGTAAGGTCAATCTTGATTTCCAAGCGGATGTTTCTATTAGCTGGCAAGGCCTCAGGGGCGAATCACCATCCGAATGATAGGTCCTCATTCGATTGGATAGCGGAGGGTTCCTTTCAAGTAGTGTTGAACCAACGCCTTGGCGAATGATCCGAACGCGTGATCTAGGAAAGACATTCCTTCCGCCACCGTGGCCGCTCTCCCTCGTGGGCCGCCAGATAGAGCACGAAGTCCTCGCTCTTCAAGGCATCAGCCTCGAAATCGAGCGCGGGGAAGTGTTCGGGATTGTCGGCCCTAATGGCGCCGGAAAGACGACACTTCTGAAGATCCTCGCGACCTTGATCCTTCCTTCCCGAGGGACTGCGCGGGTCAACGGGGCCGACCTAGTGCTGGGTGCGCCC
>DASSXJ010000190.1 GCA_035703895.1 bacterium
CCGCGAGCCACGCCGCTACGGCGTTGTACGCGAGCTTGCCATGGTTGACCACTGTGGCCCGATACAGATCCGACCCCACCACGGTGCCGTCCGAGTCGGTCACCATCTCGATGACGATGGCCAGTCGCTCCTGGCCCTCTCCGAGCGAGGTCAGATCCGTTGACAGCCGCTCCGGGAGCATGGGGAAGACCTGTGCGACCGTGTAGACGGACATCGCGTTGTGTTGCGCGCGCGCGTTAATCGCCGGGGTTCGTCCCACGAGGGCGTCCACGTCGGCAATCGCGACGAGGACTTTCATGCTCCCGTCGGCCAGGGGCTCGGCGACCGAGAGCTGATCGAGGTCGAGCGAGTCGTCGTTGTCAATGGACGCCCAAAGCAATCCACTCAGGTCGCGGACGGACGGAATCTGCGTCGCGGCAGGTCCGAGGATGGCCCCCAGCTCTGTGAGCACGCCGGCGCCGAAGTCCGGCAGGAAGCCGCGCTCGACCATCGCGCGCCGTGCAATGGTCTGGAGGTCGTGTCGACTTGAGGTTGTGGGTTCACTCATTTGACGCTTCATCGGGTCGCCAGAAGGAAGGCGGTTCATGGGACAAGTGCGGCAGGGCATTTCGGCCAAGCCCCGGCGCGAAGCACGGCCGCCTTCGGCGCGACTTGCGCCCGAGGCCCCATCATTGTCAACGCAGTAAACTCTAGTTCCAGGTTAGGCAGAAATATTATAGTAAACTACAAGTGACAGGTAGGGGTCTTCACTAAGCCTAGACCGCTAGGAAGTCGAAAAACCACATGAACTAAAGCGGCCGCGATGGCCTCACACATGCTATCCTGCCCGTCCTGGGCTCCAGGTCCTCCACCTAAGCGGGTTCGAGCCGCCTGACCGCTTGGGTCGATGCATTCAACGTGATGCGGTCGGTGACGGATTTGATCAAACTGGCCGGAATGGTGCTTTCCCGCGCAAAAAGATGCCCACGCCTAACCACGATCCACGTAATCTTATCCGAGACTGGGTCGATGCTGATTGATTCCACATCGCCAACACGCTGGCCCATGCTGTCGTAGACAGGCATCCCGGCGGCGATTTCGGGTTCTTCAGGATCCCGCACACTGTCCTTGTCCTGGACATAAGCCGGTGTGCCCGATACGGTCGGAGAGGTCTCCATGAAGGGAATGTTGGCTTCGGTCCAGCCACCCCCGCCAACCATAAAGAAGTCACGCTCGTCGAATCCCGCAGGCATCTCCCAGTGGTCTGGCATTGGACGGAGATGCTGCCCGTGGAAGAGCGGAAGGGTGTCGAGATCCGAGGCCCGCAGGGTGAGCTGAATCGTCTGGCTGGCATTGGCGATCTTGCCAATAGGCACGATCAGCTCACGGCTCTTCATCACCCCTTGATGCACGACGAGCCCGCCAACCTGTCGAGTGTCCGGGTGCAGGACTACATAGCGAACCGTTCCGACGGCCTTGCCCTCTGAGTCAACCACTCTGGTGCCAAAAGGAACGAGCATTTTCGCCCTCCTCCTCTGCCATAGTCTATCTACCAAATGCGGATCTTATCTGAAGGCCTCCTTCCCGCCTTCCTGGACCTCTACGATCGGTCCCACGCCCAAATCGACGACAAACCCCGGTAGATGCACCACGTTGTTCACAAGACGCGCTCCTTACACCATGAGCCGCCGCATGAGACCTCTCTTCGCGATCTCGACCAGCAGCAAGTAGGTGATGGTGACCGCGGCCAGAAACGCGAAAAACCCGCCTGGGAGCGGTACGAACCCCAACGGGCCGGCCAGCGGGGAGAACGGGAGCAGGATCCCGATGAGGACGACCAGGAGGGTCGTCGCGGCGAGCGCCGGGCTCGGCCGGCTCAGAAGCGGGTTGCCCGCCGTCCGGATGACGAAGATCACAAGGGTCTGAGTGGCCAGCGACTCCACGAACCAGCCTGTGTGAAATAGGGTGGGGGAGGCGTGGAACACGTTGAGGAGCACGTAGAACGTCAGGAAGTCGTAGACTGAGCTGATCGGGCCGATGACGAGCATGAAATCCCGGATCGTCGCGATGTTCCATTTCCGCGGCTTCTGCATAAAAGTCTCATCGACGTTGTCGGTGGGGATCGTGATCTGCGCAAAATCGTACAGGAAGTTGTTGAGTAGAATCTGGGTGGGCAGCATAGGAAGGAACGGCAGGACGACCGACGCGCCGGCCATGCTGAACATATTCCCGAAGTTCGAACTGGTCCCCATGAGGAGATACTTCATCACGTTGCCGAAAGCCTTTCGCCCTTCGAGGATCCCCTGGTGCAGGACTTGCAGGCTGCGTTCGAGCAGGATGATATCGGCGGCATCCTTTGCCACGTCAACGCCGCCAGCCACCGAGATGCCGACGTCGGCGGCGTGCAGGGAGGGGGCATCGTTGATGCCGTCGCCGAGAAAGCCCACGACGTGGCCTCGACGCTTGAGGGCGAGCAGGATCCGGTTCTTCTGGGCGGGGGACACCCGTGCGAAGATAGTGGTCCTCTCAGCGACCTGGCCCAGCGCCGGGTCGGTCATGCGGGCCACCTCCTCCCCGAGAACGATGCGACCCGGCTCCAACCCTACTTTTGTGCACAGATGTCGAGCAACAAGGTCGCTGTCTCCTGTCAGGATCTTCACCGTCACGCCGTCCCGTCGCATCGCGCTCAGCACCTCTACGGCGTCCTTGAGAGGCGGGTCGGTGAACGCGAGGAAGCCGGCGAGCACCAACTCCCGCTCGTCGGCTGTCCGGTAAGCCTCCTGCTGCGGGACGGCGCGGTAGGCGACCGCCAGCACGCGGAACCCGTCCTCACTTAGCTTCCGATACACCCCCTCGATCCTCGGCCGCGCGGCGGCATCGAAGGGGTGCTGCAGCCCATCTACCTCGTAGGCGATCGTCTGAACGAGCACCCCCTCGGGCGCGCCCTTGGTGATCAGGAGACGCTCGCCGTCTTTCTCAACCACCACCGACAGCCGCCGTCGCTCGAAATCGAACGGGACCTCGTCGAGCTTCCGATACATGTTGCGGTCCGCCCCGTCATGGTCGGGGCTCGCGGCGTCCATCGGGGGCCGGACGCCTCGCTTCAAGATGGCCTCGTCCAATGGGCTCCTGATCCCCGTTTCGTAGGCGCTGTTGAGAGAGGCAAGCAGCAAAACGCGATCACTAGATTGTCCCAGCGGATCCAGATGCTGGTCCAGTACCATCTCCCCACTAGTCAGCGTGCCGGTTTTGTCGCTGCAGAGGATATCGATGCTGCCGAAGTTCTGAATCGCCGATAAGTGCTTGACGATCACGTTCTGCCGTGCCATTCGTGTGGCGCCCTGCCCCAGCGTGACCGCCGTAATCATCGGCAGGTTCTCGGGCGTCAGGCCGACAGCAAGTGCGACTGCGAACAGAAACGATTCCAGTGCGTTGTGATGGAGCGCGGCCCCGGTGAAGAACACAAACAACACCAAGAAAAAGACTGTGCGCATGATGAACCACCCGAACTGCCGGGTGCCGCGGTCGAATTCGGTTTCGGGCGGCCGAGCCGAGAGGCGGGCCGCGATATCTCCAAATTCGGTGGCTCGACCGGTCGCCACCACGACCGCCCTGGCTGTTCCACTCGCGACCGACGTGCCGAGCCACACCATGTTGTGCGCGGCCGGACCGGATTCAGCGCGTGCGAGATCGGTGGCCTCTTTTTCGACCGGCATCGACTCGCCGGTCAGGGCTGCCTCCTGCACGTGGAGGTCCTGGGCATCGACCAAGCGGGCATCCGCTGGGACGAGGTCTCCAGCCGACAGGCGGATGATATCTCCCGGCACGACCTCGCGCCGTGGCACCTCCTGCCAGTGCCCGTCGCGAAGCGCGGTTGCCGTCGGCGCCACCTGCGCCCGGAGGCGCTCTACTGCACTCTCCGCGCGATAGGTTTGGATAAAGTTCAGTCCGACGTTGAGCAGCACGATGACGACGATGATCGAAGCGTTGACAATCTCGCCCAACGCGCCGGACACGAGGGCGGCAAGGAGGAGAATCAGCACTAGGGGGTTGGCAAATAGGGAAAGCACTTGGACAAAAAGGCTGATGTGTCTGGCAGGCGATGGGTCGTTTGGGCCAACCTCCGCCAGGCGCTTGCGGGCCTCCTGACTCGTCAGGCCTTGGGTAGACGTGCGTAGGTGGTCGAAGAGGCCCGAAAGAGGACCCTGTTGTATGTCGGTCTGGGCGGTGATCGAAGCAGGATTGCTCATCTTCGCTTCTAAGAGGGGCCTGTGCTCCTATTTCACCCGTGCCCGCTGACGGCGGGTCATATTTCTCGTCACTTCAGGGCTGCCTGGGCGCCTTTCACGCGGTTTCAGGTTCGCGAACCGTGAGAACGGGTACCTTGCTATGGCGGCTGACGTGGTCTGCGACGCTGCCGAATGCCACACGAGCCATTCCCGACCGGCCATGCGTCCCCATGACGATGAGGTTGGCACCGAGTTCCTGGGCAACCTGAAGGATTATCTCTCGGGGGGACCCTTCACGCACCATCGGTTGGATTCCTGGGAATGACTCGGTTATTCGAGACAACGCCTGCTCGGCATCGGCGCGAATCTGTTCCAGCAGTTCGGCCGGGACGAGCTGAGAGGGGCGGCCGAGGGTCGGGTCTCCGCCAATGTAGGCGAGAGCATCTAAGTCTACAACGTGGAGAACGACGAGCTCGGCGTGAAATGCGGTTTTGACGGCCACGGCCCAGTGGAGCGCCTTCGTTGCACCCGGTGAGAAATCTGTTGGGGCCAAGATCCGACTCAACGAGATGTTTCGTTCTCTCGTTGTGCCCTGGGACGCGCTCACTCAAATCCCTCCCCCGTGGGGCATCGTGCCGCTTGACGACTCGACCCTGGAGCCTATCGTTGAGGCGTATATCGAGCGCGTCCCAATCCGCTCGGTAGTTGATCAGCAACCGAAAGGAACAAGCCCACGGTGGTGTCCCCAGCACCTCCAAGTCAGCGCCCGTGCTGAGCGTACTAAAAGGGTCCCGCCACCCGGCCCGATTGGGCGGCGGGACGCCTCGGCTGGGCGATTACCGGGGTGGGGCGGACTCGCTGGCCTGCAGGGCGTCCAGCCGCCGCCCGATCTCCTCGCGCGAGGTCGCATACTTCTCCTGAATCTTGCCGATTAGGATATCGTAGTTCCCCTCGACCTGATTCAGATCGTCGTCGGTGAGCTTGCCCCATTCTTTCTTGATCTGCCCCCGGAACTGCCTCCGCTTGCCTTTCAATTCATCGCTGTTCACGGTTTCCGCCTCCTTTGCCCGCCGATGTGGACGGTGATGTGGCGACGCGCCGCCCAGTCACCACGTTTTACATAAGCCCCAATGGCGCAATGGCGGCACTTGTCGGCTTCGACGTTCGAGGCCCCAACTAGGAGATGCGCGTGCCTGGTAGCCACGCAGGCGGCTTGCGTGCGTGAGGATCCCCCAGCGATCATGATAATTCGCCATGACGAGGCGCCAGCTCAGGGTGCGAGGGTTTCGGCGTCCACCCACAGCTCCGCAGCCCGGATCAGCTTGTCGTTGCCTCGATCATAGTCTGCACGAAGTTTGGCGATACGCTGTTCGAATTTGGCCTTGTCGTCGGCCTTTGCCTTCGCGCGCTGCTCCTGGAGTGCCTTGATCTTGGCGTCTGTCTCGCGCTGCAGCCGCTCCCGCTTCGCCTTGACCCGTTCAGCGGCCGATTGAAGCTTCGCCCGTGTCTCGTCGATCCTGGCCTTCAGTTTGGCTTTGTCCTCTTCCCTGGCCTGGCGGTATTCTGTCTGAAGTTCCGCGAGTTCCGCCTTGTCCGCGTTCACTTCTTGTTGGATCTGCTCATGTTCGAAATCGGCCCGCCCCTGACGCAGCACCGTGCCACCGACCGCCTCCATCCGGGTGTCGAGGGGAGTGACCCAATCTTCCTCCACCTCGGCGACCACCGCGGTCTTGCCGAGCGTGAGTTCCCGGGAGACCTTGTCGAGGAAATCCCTGCCGACCCCGAGATTGAACAGGTCGCTCCAGCTGCCGATCAATGCACCGCCGGCGAGGCCGGCCGCAGCCCCGGCCGGACCACCGATCAAGCCGATCAACCCCCCCGTCAGGGCGCCGACTCCCGTGCCGAGCGGCCCTTTGTCCGCCGCTTCCTTCACGGCCAACTTTCCATCGGCGCCCTTGGTGACAACGGTCATGCCGTAGACCGCGACGCTGCCTTCCGCCTGAAGGTCCTTCATAACACGTGTGCCTTCATAGGCCTTTGCCTCCGTCGGGAAAATCGCCACCACGAATTTACTCATGCGAATCACCCCTCTGTTTTGAGTAAGACCTTATTTCTGCGCCTAGTTTATGCTGGCGAGAGGTCGGTTGTATTGGACAAAATGATCTTTGTTGTTTGAACGTTCTTGCTGTAGCCTCGTCTAACTACCATTTCAACCGCACGCCTTGGTTACCTTCGAGCGTGGCCAGTGGATCGGGATCTCAAATTAGAAATGGGCCAAGGATGCGCGTCACCCAGTTGCTGGATGAGTCGCGCGCGCCGAACGTCGGCACCGGCGCAAAAAGGTGCCGCGGGTGGGGAGGGCGCAAATATCCTTGTACGACCCCGTGCGAGACGCGATCGCCTGACGAGAGGAGGCGTGGTATGGCGCGATCCGTGAGAGGACAGGCGTCACGGTTCACCCGCCGGACACTCTTGACCGGTGGACTCGTCGCTGGCGGCTTGGGCGGCCTGGACGGTCTGCGTGCCTCTATGGAGCGTGCCGCGGGCGCCGCGAGCAGCGCGCCGCCCCGGCGAGGCGGGATGCTCTTTCTGGCCCAAGACGTGGACCCGATCAGCCTCGACCCGCATACGAACGCCAACATTTCGGCGCTTCAGGGGTACGAGCACGCTTACGAGGGCCTCACTACCTACGATGAAAAACTCAACGTCATGCCGGCCCTCGCCACCCGATGGGAGATAAGTTCTGATCAGAAGACGTACACGTTCCACCTGCGACCAGGCGTGAAGTTTCACAATGACCAGACGCTGACTGCACAGGATGTGAAGTACAGTATCGAGCGCGTCCTGGATCCTAAGACGGCGTCTCCCTTCCGGAACGTTTTCGTGGTGATCGACGGTGTGCGTGTCGTCGATCCCTTGACGGTGCAAGTCAGTCTAACCGAGCCCTATCCAGGCCTGCTCAGCGAGTTCGCAAGCCTGCGTGCGTCCGGGATTGTGCCGAGCGGCATCGCGGAGCGCGAAAATCTCAGTCTCAAGGCGGTCGGCACCGGTCCATTCAAGTTGCAGGAGTACGCTCAGCAAGACCACTTCACCTACGTCCGGCACGACCAATACTGGGGGGCGCCGCTGCCCTACCTCGACGGCATGACGTTCAAGATTCTGACAGAGGGGGATGCCCGACTCTCGGCGTTGAAGGCCGGACAGATCCAGTATGCCAATTTGAGCGCCGAGGCGGCGGTACAGGCAAAATCGATGCCGAGCGTTACCGTACTGCAGAGCCCGTTCGCCTGGGCCGCAGCGCACCGGCTCGATGTTGCCCAAAAACCGCTCAACGATGCGCGCGTGCGACGAGCGATCCGCATGGCGGTAGACACGAATGAAGTGATCCAGAAGGCCGTGTACGGCGCCGGGATCCCGAGCGGACCTTTGCCCACCGGATTTGGCGGCTGGCCGCTCGATCCGCAAACGCTCCCGTACCAGAAGCCGGACATCGAGGGTGCCCGCAAGCTCTTGGTGGCGGCGGGCTACCCGAACGGCGGAGTCACGTTTACGATCAAATGTTCTCCGCAGTACCCGGAATTCGTCGCATTTTCGTCTGTGCTTCAGGAGTCGGTCAAGAAGATCGGAGTCACCGTCAATCTCGAGCGGTTGGAATGGGGCGCGTTCCTCAAGGATCTCGCGCAGCCATTCAATTTCGAGGCCGGAGCGACGGCCTGGACGTTCCGCTCCGACCCCGACGGGTACCTCTTCCCATTCTTCCATTCGACGGGGGTCTTCAATGCCGGCCCGTACCGAAACCCTCGAGTGGATCGTCTGCTCGAAGAGGCCCGGCACATCACGGTATATGCGGAGCGCCGGAAGGCCTATCAGGACATCCAACGCATCCTGCTCGACGACGCGGCCGCCTGGTGGTACTACGTGAAGATCAACTTCGAGGCGCTGTCCACTCGGATTCAGGGCTACGCCCAATCGTTTACCGGTCGCCGGGTGTTCCTGAAGAGGGCCTGGATTGCCTGATCTGTTCGGGCGGGGGCCAG
>DASSXJ010000191.1 GCA_035703895.1 bacterium
GGAGTCGTAGAAAGCCACCTCGCCGATCCGGCTGCCGCGGCGGACCGGAAGCGTGAGCTGCTCGTCCAGGGTCACCCGATGCCGCACTACGTCGCCATCGGTCACGACCCCGTACACAGGCTGCGGCACCGTCCCCACCAACCGGGCATCCGCTCCGGAGAGCGCTTCCGTCACAAAAGATTCGCCCGCCGATGCGAGCAGCGCGGGGTGATAGTGGGCAAACCCATACGTCAGCAGGCGGGATGCATCCCCGTACATGTCCGTGCTGTGCAGCACCACGGCAATCAATCGCCATCCGTCATGCGTCGCCGACGCCACGAGCGTCAGCCCCGCTTGGTGGACGTAGCCCGTCTTGATCCCGTCGGCCCCAGGGTAGCGGCTCAGGAGCCGGTTGTGGTTGATGAGGCGGCGCGCGTGCCTTCCGGGGACGGAGAACATCCAGGTGCGGGTCTGGACGATCTCGCGAAACATCGGATTCTCCATGGCCACCCGGGCGATGAGCCCGAGATCGTACGCGGTGGAGTAGTGGTCCGGATCGTAGAGTCCGTGGGGGGAGGTGAAGTGCGTTTGCGTCGCCCCAAGTTCCGTGGCGCGCGCATTCATTTGGGCCACGAAGGTCGCGGTCGTCCCCGCGACACCCTCGGCGACGGCCAGCGCGACGTCGTTCCCCGAGGGCAGCATGAGTGCGTACAGCAGCTCCCGCAGGCGGATCCGCGCATGCTCCGGGAGGCCGACGACAGATCCCTCGCGGAAACGCGCCACGGGCCCACTGATCGTGACCAGGGTATCGAGCGGGGTCCGCTCGAGTGCCACGAGCGCGGTCATGATCTTCGTCGTGCTCGCCGGGGGCCACTCCAGGTGGGCGTTGCGGTCATACAGCACCTGCCCGGTCTTGGCGTCCATCAGGACGGCGGCGGCAGCCGTCAGACGCGGCTCCGCGGTGCTCTCCTGCGAGTGGCGCGGCGCGCGCTGGCGGGACGCCGATGCCCACGACGGTCCACCGGCCAGCAGCATGACCAGCAGAACACATCCCCAGGACGCGGCGCGCGTCTTACGAACCGGGCGGAACCAGCACCGTGGCGAGTTCATGGTCTCCAATCTTGGGAAGCGCGCCGAGGTCCTTGAGCCCGAAGTACCGGAGAAATCCCTCAGTCGTCCCGTATAGGATCGGTCGCCCAGGTCCGGGGCGCCGGCCCACCTCGCGAATCAACCGCCTGTCTTGGAGCTTGACGAGGTGGTATGCGGATTGGACGCCTCGAATCATGTCCACCTCCGCTCGGGTCACCGGTTGCCGGTAGGCCACGATCGCGAGGACCTCGAGGGTCGCCCGGGTGAGCGGCTCCAGCTCGTTCAGGCGCAGCAGGCGTTGTACGTATGTCCCGTATTCCGGCCGGGTGCACAGCTGATAGCCGTCGGCGATCTCCTGAATCTGTAGCCCTCGGCCTTCGTATTCCACCTGCAGCGCCGCGAGCGTCGCGAGGAGCTCGCCCTCGTCGATCTCCAGAACCTTGCGCAGTTCCGCCAGACGCACCGTCCCGCCGCGTGCCAGCAGGAGGCATTCGATCGCATTGCGGATCTCGACGCTGCCCTCGCTGTGTTCTATGGACGCCATCCGGGCAGGCCGATGGTCGTGAGCCTCGGGATGCCGGCCGGGTCCTCCCGACTTCAGGGTGGCCATGGGGCCATGCGCGTCGCTCATGGCGCATCTCCCAAGGCGACGAGGATCTCCCCGAACACCTGCGGCTGCCGCACCCGAATCCGCCGCTGTTTGATGAGCTCGAGCATCGCGAGGAACGTCACGATAATCTCCAGCCGGCTCGCGCCTTCCCGGAACAGCGCGTGGAACGCCACGCCGGCCGTCTCTCGTTCGAGCATCGCGAGCAGCGCGTCCATCTTTTGTTCTACCGTGAACTCCTCGCCCGGGATCTCCTGGGGTGCCTCGCGAGAGCGCCGGAGGACTTGGGCAAAGGCGGCGAAGAGGTCCTCGAGCGTAACGCCTTCGACCAGCACATCCCCCGTGGGATCGGAGGCGTCCGGCGAGCGGACGAAGACCTGGCTTTGGATCTCCTCCAACACCTGCAACGCGTGTGCGGCCTCACGAAACTTAAGGTACCCCGCCATCTGGGCTCCCAGACGATCGCGGAGGTCCGACGGGCCATTATCCTCCTCCGGGGCTTCCTCGGGGGCCGGTGCGTGGGGAACAAGTGTTCGCACCTTGAGATCAGCGAGCACAGCGAGGTGGACGAGGACTTCCGTCGCCTCCTCTAGGTCGAACGCGGTCCGGGCACGTTCAACATACTCTTCCGCGACCGAACGGAGCGACAGGGTCTTGAAATCGATCTGCCCGCGGTGTGCGAGGCTAACAAGAAGATCGAGGGGGCCCGTAAAGCTATCAGACCCTACATGGTATGCCACAACCGCTCCTCCGATTGCTGCGTCGGCTAAGGGGTGCGTCTATTGGGACGTCGTTTGCTGCACGCTTCCCGCATATTCGGCGCGTGTTCTCGGGTTCCTCCCGAAACGCGTCCGGCTTGCGAGGCGACAGGGTAGCGGTCGACCCCCGCCGTTACAACACGAATCCCGTTCCTGTGGCGAGCCCATAGAGCCACTCTATAGCCGGAAACATCACGCGTCCGATCACCCCCGTATAGAGGAGCAGTAGGATCAGGACCGTTCCGTACGGTTGAATCCGCGCATACGCAGCTGCTTGTTCCAGGGGGAGCAGGTTCTCAAGTATGCGGGACCCATCGAGCGGCGGGATCGGAATGAGGTTGAACACGGCCAGGACGACGTTGATCCACACGACCATGGACGCCAAGTCGCCCCAGACCGTTCCGGAAAGGCTTTGGGTCTTTAGGAGAAGCCCGACCACGAAAGCCAGGGTAACGTTGGCCAGGGGGCCTGCGAGGGCGACCTGCAGCATCCCTTGACGAGGGTGCGCGAAGTTTCTTGGGTTCACGGGGACCGGCCGGGCCCAGCCGAACCTGAACAGCACGAAGAAAAGCGTGCCCAGCACGTCCAGGTGCGCGAGGGGATTGAGGGTCAACCGGCCAAGGTGTCGAGGGGTTGGGTCGCCAAGCCGGTCGGCCACCAGCGCGTGCGCAAACTCGTGGATGGTGACCGCAACGAGAACGGCCGGCAGGAGAAATAGCAGCTCCCGGAGATCGAGTCGAAACATGCGCGCGCCTCGCGATCAGGCCGGGGGAACGTCCTTGGACAGCAGGTCGTCTACAGTCTCCCGCTCCACGACCACCCTCGCACCACCGTCCTGGACGAAGACCACCGGTGGACGGGGATACCGATTGTAGTTGCCGGCCATCGAGTAATTGTAGGCCCCGGTGCTGAAAATCACCAACAAGTCCCCCGATCGTGGCTCGGGCAAGGTCACATCCCAGATCAGGACATCGCCCGACTCGCAGCACCGCCCAGCGATCGTCACGGTGTGGGCCCGCGGCTCGTTCAGCCGTTCTGCCAGGGCCGCCTCATAGCGCGCCTGGTACAGCGCCGGCCTCGGATTTTCGTACATCCCCCCGTCCACTGAGACGTAGGTCCGGATGCCGGCGATGGGTTTGATGGCCCCGACGCGGTACAGCGTTGCGCCGGCATCCCCAACGATGGAACGGCCGGGCTCGATCATCAGCCTGGGTAGAGGGATCTGGAGCGCCTCGGCCTGCTCTTTGACGGCGCCCGTGAGCGCCGCTGCGTACTCCCGGATCGAGGGCGGAGAGTCGGTGGGTAAGTACCGGATCCCAAGCCCCCCTCCGAGATCGAGCTCCTCGACAGGAACGCGGAGCTCGCGGGTCATCCATGCGGCGAACTCCATCATCGAGCGCGCGGCCAATTCGAACGGGGGCAGTTCTGTGACCTGCGAGCCGATATGACAATGCAGCCCCCGGACGCGCAACCCCGGGATCTCGAGCGTCCGGCGGACCGCATCCCGGGCGGTCCCGTCTTGGATCCCGAAGCCGAACTTGCTATCCACCCCTCCGGTGGTGATCGCTTTGTGCGTGTGCGGTTCGATGCCCGGCGTGAGCCGTAGGAGGACATCGACCGGCGTTCGCCTCTCACGTGTCAGGTCGTCCAGCATCTCGAGGTCGAAGAGATTGTCCACCACAAGCCGGCCGACGCCGGCCTCGATCGCCAGCGCGAGTTCCTCTTTCGTCTTGTTGCTTCCGTGGAGCATCAGCGCGTGTGCCGGCACGCCGGCGCGGAGCGCCGTGTGGATCTCCCCGGCCGAGACGACGTCCACGCCCATGCCTTCGTCGTAGGCCAGCCGGCAGGTCGCCATAC
>DASSXJ010000192.1 GCA_035703895.1 bacterium
GGGACCTCCAAGCAACTGGCGAGGAAGAGCATGGGGTCCATCCCCACCATCGCGAGGACCGGCATCGGTTCGCCGCGCGCGAAGTACTTGTCCCGGTGCAGCCGGCCGTGCTTGCCCGGCGAGATGTACAACCCGCAGCGGCTGCGATCGTGAATCATCACCCGGTAGGTGCCGAAGTTGATCCACCCGGAGTCGGGGTCGAGTGTCACGTCGGCCACGGCCGTCCCGATGTAGCGGCCGCCATCGAGATCGTGCCACTTGGGGGTGGGGAACCGGTAGAGGTCGATCGCCTCCCCTTCCAGCACGTTCTCGAGGATGGGGCCGTCGGCCACCTCTCGTGCCGGGACCGGCTCGATCCGGCCAAGGCGCTGCTCCCAGGCGTCGATCAGATCCAGCGCGCTGATCTCCGGATCCATGCCGAGGGTAAACGCGAGGCGGCGGCGCGCCCCCAGCGGATTGACCAGGACCTGATGGCCGCGTGGATAGCCGGGGATCGCGTCGAACAGCACGGCCGGCGACTCATCGGTGTGGTGGAGCATCTCGGTGATCCGCCCGATGTCCTCCTCCCAGGTCGCCCCATCGACTCGGCGGAGTTCCCCCATGCCCTCGACCGCCCGGAGCCAGTCGCGCAGGTCCGTATAGGGACCTGTCCGGCGACCGCGCTCCACCACTGTGCTCATCGGAACCCCCTCCGTGGCTTTTCTGTTTCAGGGGCCTTCACGTTTCGCGTTATTGTTATATTATTATATCATTCGGGCCGCCCCGAGGATGCCAGAGAGAACCAGGGGGTGGCGGCGCGCGACGAACATCGAGGGAGGGTCAGATGGCGAATCAGGAACGGCGAATCGCCCAGGAAGACCGGCTGCCGGAAGAGTGGCGAAAGAGCGCGTACGAGCGCTGGCTCGAGGCCGAGGGCATCCCGGTGGTGAGCGGGGTTGCGGTCCCGGATCTCCGCGGCATCGAGGTTGCGCCGTGGCCGCGGCTGGAGGCGCGCGGGGCGTACATCCGGCTGCTCGGCACGGAAGACACCAACAACGGATATATCTTGGAGATCGCTCCCGGAGGCGGGACGGCGGCGGAGCGGCACTTGTTCGAAGAGTTCTATTACGTTGTGGACGGTCGCGGTGGGTGCGAAGTATGGAACCAGGCCGGTGGCCGCCAGGCTTTTGAATGGCAGACCGGCAGCCTGTTCTCGATCCCGCTGAACTGTCAGCACCGGCTGCACAACGGTTCGGGCCGCGAACCAGCGCGCCTGCTGGGGGTAACGACCGCGCCGATGATGATGAACCTGCTCCACAACACCGACTTCCTCTTCAACTGTCCATACGACTTCCTGGATCGCTTCGACGGGCGCGAGGGATATTTCGGCGGAGAGGGCACGCTCTATCCCGGCCGGGTCTGGGACACCAATTTCGTCGCGGACGTGCAACGGTTCCAGCTCCACGACTGGGCGGAACGGGGCGCCGGAGGAAAGAACGTGATGTTCGAGTTCGCGAATAACACCCTGTGCGCCCACATCTCCGAGTTCCCGGTGGGCACGTACAAGAAGGCGCACCGCCACGGCCCAGGGGCGCATGTGATCATCCTGAACGGCGAGGGGTTCTCCGTGTTGTGGCCGGACGGCGCGCCGGACCTCACCGACGTGCCGTGGGCCCCCGGCACGATGTTCGTGCCCCCGGGGATGTGGTGGCACCAGCACTTCAACACCGGGCCGACGCCCGCCCGGTACCTGGCCATCCGGTGGGGCGGCGCCAAGTGGAAGGTGGCGCGCTACCTGGACATCCAGGGGGTCGACAAGAGCAAGAAGGACGGAGGCAATCAGATCGAATACGAGGACCAGGACCCGCGGATCCACCGCATGTTCGTCGAGCGCTGCGCCGCGCGCGGGGTGCCCGTCAAGATGGAGACCTTCTCAGTGCGGGTCTAGCGCGGTCGATGCACGAGGACGACCAAGAACATATCCACCTGGGGGGCGACGCGGACCCCGCGGTTTATGTCGGGGAGCACGTCCGCCTTCGCAGCGCGGGGATCGACATTGGGTCCTCGACGTCCCACCTGGTGTTCTCTGAGTTGGTGCTGACCCGCCAGGGCCGGTATCTGTCCAGCCGGTACCACGTCGTGAAACGGGACGTCACCTTTCGGTCGCGCGTCATCCTCACCCCGTACGCCTCGTCGTCGCAGATCGACACCGCGGGCGTGGCGCGGTTCATCGAGGACGCGTACCGCGAAGCCGAGCTCGCCCGCTCCGAGATCGATACCGGGGCCGTGATCACCACGGGGGAGGCGGCCATGAAAGAGAACGCCGCCCCGCTCATTCAGTTGTTCGCCGCGGACGCCGGCAAGTTTGTGTGCGCCACGGCGGGCCCGCATCTCGAGAGTCTGCTGGCGGCCCACGGGTCGGGGGCGGCCGCCCTCTCTCGGGAGCCCGAGCACGCCGTGGTCCTGAACGTCGACATCGGCGGCGGGACGACCAAATTTGCCGTCTGCCACAAGGGCACCGTGCAGGAGACGGCGGCCATCCACGTCGGGGCGCGGCTCCTGGCGTGGGACGGCGACGGCACGCTCTCTCGAATCGAGGAGCGGGGACGCGAGTTCGCCCGCGACGCCGGCGCGGATGTCGCGTTGGGGCATGTGGTGCCGGCGGCCCTGCTGGATGCCGTCGCAGACCGGATGGCCGAGTCCATCGTGCGGGTGATCAGCGGACAGGCGCTCCCGGCGGGCCGCGACGGGCTGTGGATCACGGAACGCCTGCAGGCGCAGGGCCCGTTCCCGCACCTCGTGTTCTCCGGAGGCGTGGCGGAGTACATCTATGGGTGCGAGGCCGCCGAGTTCGGCGACCTGGGGCCGCGCCTAGCCCGAGCGCTCCTGGCCCGGTGCCGCGACCGGATCATCCTGGAACCCCGGGAGCGGATCCGCGCCACGTGCATCGGCGCCTCGCAATACACCGTGCAGGTGAGCGGCAACACCATCTTCTTGTCCGATGAGGGCGTACTCCCGGTCCGCAACGTGCCCGTCGCCGCTGTGCGGGGATTCGGCTCCCCGCCTTCGCGACGAGGGGTGGCTGACGCCGTACGCCGTGCGCTGCGGCGGCTCGATCTCGAGGACGGTCGGGATCGGTTCGCGCTGGCCGTCCACTGGCACCACGGACCGCAGTACCCCGCCGTGTCGGAGCTGTGCAACGGGATCGTCGCGGCGCTGCCGGAGACGGTCCGGGCCGGACGCCCCCTCCTCGTCGTGATCGACGCCGACGTCGCCGGACTGGTGGGTCGCGCGCTCCGTGAAGAGTGCGGCGTCGCCGGCCCGCTCGCGTGCATCGACCAGGTCGCACTGCGCGAGTTCGACTACGTGGATATCGGGAGCCTCATGCCAGATCAGTACGTCGTGCCGGTCGTGGTGAAGAGCCTCGTCTTCCACTAAGGGTCCTGCGGGTTATTGACCGCGGCTTTCTCACGCGACTCTGTCCTACCGGATTGATGCGCATCGGTAAGTGATGATCGTGAGGGGGCCGCTGTGAATATTACCCTATCTCGACAGCAGTTTGAGACCTTGCTTAAGGCCGTCTATTTGGGTGACTGGATGGTCAACGCGATTCGAGTCCCGGGAAGCTATGTCTCAGAATTTGAGGACCTTGAACAGCTTCTATTGTCGCTTGCGCATGAATCTGGTCGCCATGACGTCGCGGAGTTTGACCCGACCCTGTCTCAGTTTTTCCTCAAGGAGGAGCTGCATGACAAACTGCAGCCATTCATTGATGAGTACGATGACGTGGTCTTTTGGGACGGTTTGGTTGATCGGCTGGCAGATCGCGACTTCGCAGAGACCTACGGCGATGCCACGAAGCGGATGGGGCAAGTTGAGCGATTCGAAAAACTGTCTGCGTTTGTTGACGCGTATGAAACCGAAGCCGAGGAGCACGGTGTAGATCGGTTGAGAATCACACGGGGGGAATGATCGCACGGGCCCACTGCACAACGCGTTGCGATTGTTTCGCGCTAATCCGAGCCTCTTCCGAACTGCAACGTCGGGCTTCGTATTCTACGGTGTTTTTTCGATCGATCAAAGCTTCCAACTGTGTAGCAGTACATCTTGCGATAGGCTCTACCTGGATCGCCGCACTCGCCGCTCTCTCCTCTCGAGCGATCACCGGCAACGGTGACTGTGGAGCAACGCCTTCTCGTGGACCCTCGGCGGTTGCGTCCAGGGGACGTTGGTGCGGATCATGAAATAGATGTCGAACGTGATCAGCTGCGTCGGATCATCCGCCGCCTTTCCCGCATTCCATTTCCGGCACAGATACCGCCCGTAATACAGACGATAATCGCTGTTGACGGCGAGATAGAGGTTCATGAGGTACTTCCGCCAGCGCTCGTCCTTATATTGCGCGGCGATCGCGCGCGAGCTCGGCTTCGCGAACGACACCGGCGCTCCATCGCGGAAGACGTCCACCTCTTTGCCGTTCTGGAGCACCCCACGGATCACGTACCACCCGTCGTCCAGCAGCGGGTACGGGGCAAACATATCCCACTCCTGGTCCGTTCGCGTCGCCACCCCAAGCCAGCGGAAGCGATCCGGCATCGCGACGCGCGAGCTCACGGTGCCGAGGTTCCACCAAAGGACGTAGGCCAAAAAGAACGCCGCGAGCGCGCTGGTAAGCCAACGCGCGCGCAGGTCCAGCTGCCGATCCCGCAGCGGGCTCACAAGACGCGTGAGCGGGGTCCTGTGGTCGGCGATCCAATCATAGAGCCGATCCGCGATCAGACGCGCGGGCGAGAGCGCGAGCACCCACGCCAACGGCCACAAGAGGGAACCCCCCAAGACGGGCGCCAGCGCCGCCGACTTGAAATAATGCGTGCCGCCGCTGTCCACGACCACCCATGAATGCTCGCGGGTCATCTCCGCCAGTGCGTGTGGGTCGTCCTGGGCCCGTCGGATCACGGTCCCGCTTGCAAGCCGAAAGGCCACGAGGATGCGCACCATCTTCCTGCAAAATTCGCACGTTCCGTCGTAATAGATCGTCAAGGAGCGTCGCGTGCCGCAGCGCTCCTCCGCCTTCGACCACGCCCATGTGGGGAGAAGCCCCATCACGGCCACGAGCGCGACAAACGGGAAGTGACCGAGATGGAGGCCCACCAAGAGACCGAGCTGGAACGCCACCATCAAGATGACGGCAGCGGTGCGCACCGGCCCGGTGGCGAAGGGCCAAAAGAGGAGCAGCGGGACGAGCGTTTCTATTCGGAGCGTGAGAAACGTCAGCACCCTGAGGAGCCCAGGGAATTGGAGCAACAGCCGGCCCACGGGGGTGGCCATTTGCTCGAGGCTGAGGGCGTAATACACCGCGCTCCCTTCCGTCCGCCACTGAGGGGCGCTCTTCAACATCGCGCTGAACCAATACAGGAACGCCACCTGGGCCAAGAGCGCGACCGATCCGATCGTGAACACGCGGTCCGGGGGCTCGGTCTCGGAGTTGTCCAGCGCGCGATCGAAGGAAAAGTGTGCGTTCAGGGGGAGGAACATCCCCCAGAACAACAGCATCCGCAGCAGGATGTCGCCGCCTTGGAGAATGATCGGATTGCGATTTTGCAGCGAAATCAGTAACGCCCAGGAGGCGATCGTCGCCGTTTTGGTGCGATAGCCAACCAGCAGCATCACGCCGAGGGCCATCGCCAGGATGAACATCAACGCCTGAACCAGCGCCTCCCCACTCAACAGATGCACCGAGATGAGCCACCGGTCCGCGAATCGATCCAGCAGAACGGCGCGGGGAAGCACCCCAAAATCCGTGTAGAAGGCGCGTAAGTCTCGCGCCCGCCAGATGAGATCCCCGATGATGAGGGCCGCCAACCCGATTCGGAACAGTGCCAAGGATCGCAAATCCAAACCGTAGGCACGCTCAAGGTAACGGGAGAATGGGCGGGGGGCCTTCGGAAGGTCACGCGTTCGAGATCCCACGCCACGCCAAATTGGCGATAGCGGCGCGAGATCCTTTTCGCCGGGGAGACCGCTCGATTGCGCCTCCTCGTCGTAGTAAAATCAGTGACACATGATGAACGAGTCCTGGTGGGTGCGGTGTATGGCATTGGTTTGGCAAGGCCCCACCTTGGAGCAGCGACGAAATCTGCGCCGGGACGCAACGGAGATAGGCCGGTTCATTGTGTTCGAAACGGCTTTCTGGATCGCCGTCTCTCTAGCCTATCTGCTGGGTGTTCGATAAGGAAGGAGACACCGCATGATCACGGCCGTCGTTCTTTATGACCTGCCTCCCCCCATCGGCCTCGAAGAATGCCGCGCGCACTTCGCCAAGATCGCCCCGGATTTCCTCAAAATTCCCGGCTTTCTCCGCAAACAGTTCATCTGCGCCCGCGGCGGCAAGGTCGCCGGCGGCGTCTATACGTGGGAAAGTCAGGAGGCGGCAGAGCGATTCTACTCGGGCGAATGGCTCGCCGGAATCCGCGACCGCTACGGCACGGAGCCGAAGATCAGCTCTTTCGAGACGGTCGCACTGACCGACAAGACGACCGGCCAGGCCGGCGGTCTCGATTGATCGGGTCCTACCAGCTGCGCAACCGCTACGCTTCTTGACAGGTGGCGGGCTAAATATATAATGATTATATAATTTTACGTCATCCCTGAGGCGCGCCCGCCGTGGAGCACACCAAGGCCTTTCGCCCCGTCCGCCTCGCGCGGGCATCCGATGAGGTCGTCCAGCAAATCAAGGCGCTCATCTTCGGCGGCCGGCTCGCAACCGGGGATCCGCTCCCGTCCGAAAAGGACCTGACAGAGCAATTCGGCTTGAGCCGCATCACGATCCGCGACGCCCTGCGCGTCCTGGAGTCCGAGGGGCTGATCGAGATCAAGGTGGGCGCGCGCGGGGGCGCGTTCGTCGCGCAGCCGAGCGCCCAACGGGTCAGCGAATCGCTGACGAACCTCCTCAGGCTCCAGCGGATCACGATTCAGGAATTGATCGAGGCGCGCCTGGCGGTCGAGCCGCACGTCGCCTCATTGGCCGCGAAGCGCGCCACGGCGGCCGATATCGCGGCGATGGAACAGGCCGTCGAGAACGCCCGGGCGGGGCGAACGGCGGGGGACCCGCGCTTCATGCCCCACAGCGTCGCCTTCCACATCGCCTTGGCGGAAGCCGCGAAGAACCAGGTCTTACTGTCCACCGTCAACTCGATCCGGACGCCGTTCCAGGAGGTCCTGGCGACGCTGCCGGCGGAGGACATGGCCGAGCGGGCGATCGCGGACCATCGGCAGATCCTGGATGCGATCAAAGCCCACGATCGCGAGAGCGCCCAGCGATTGATGCACGCCCACATCACCTACTTCGCCAAGCGGGCCGGCAGCCCCGAGAAGCGCAAGAACGTATTCGCCAAATGGCCGGCGAGAACCGCCCGTTAGACGACCGCGTAGGGCTCCTGTCCCCCTACCGTGTCCTCGACCTCACCGACAGAAGCGGTTGGCTTTGCGGCCGCATCCTGGGCGACCTGGGCGCGGACGTCATCAAGATCGAGCCGCCCGGGGGCGACCCGGGACGGCGCAAGGGTCCATTCTATCAGGATGATCCGGACCCGGCCAAGAGTCTCGTCTGGTTCGCCTACAACGCCAACAAGCGCGGCGTCACCCTCGCCCTCGATACCGGGCCGGGCCAGAGGCTCCTCCGGCGCCTAGCGCAGCGGGCGGATTTCCTCATCGAGTCGTTTCCCCCGGGCCACCTAGATGCGCACGACCTCGGCTACCGCATGCTGCGAGAGACGAACCTCCGGCTGGTCTTTACCTCGATCACCCCGTTCGGCCAATCCGGGCCCTACGCCCGCTACCGTGCGTCGGATCTGACCGAGATGGCGATGAGCGGGTTCATGTCGCTGGTCGGCGAGCCGAACCGCCCGCCCCTGCGCGTCTCTCTCCCCCAGGCGGCGATGTGGGCGGGGATGCACGCGGCGGCGGGGACCTTGATCGCGCATCACTACCGGGAGGCGACGGGCTGCGGTCAGCACGTCGACGTCTCGATACAGGCGAGCGTGCTCTGGGCGCTGGCGAACGCGCCGGCCAACTGGAGCGTGCTCCGTGAGGACCTCCACCGCGGCGGAAGCCGCATCGTTGGGCGCAGCATGACCGGCGCGCGCATGCGCGCGATCTACCGCTGCCGGGACGGTCACATCAACTTCATCTTCTACGGCGGCGAGGCCGGGAAGCGCTCCAACGAGGCCATGGTGCAGTGGATGGCCGAGTTGAACGAAGCCCCCGAGTGGCTCCGGCAGAAGGACTGGGGCGCGTTCAATGTCGCCTCCAGCGCGCAGGAGGAGATCGACCAGCTTGAGCGGCCCTTCGTGGAATTCCTCAGCCGCCGCACCAAGGCCGAGTTCGCGGCCGAATCCCTCAAGCGCGGGATCCTCGGCTACCCTGTCGCCGATGCCCAGGACATCCGAGGCGATCCGCAACTCGAGGCGCGGAGCTTCTGGCAGCCGGTGGAACATCCAGACCTTGACGCGATCATCACGTACCCCGGGGCCTTCGCCCGGTTCTCCGCCGCGCCGTGCGGCATTGCCCGCCGCGCGCCCGGCATCGGCGAGCACAACGGCGAAATCTACGGGATGGAGCTCGGCCTTTCCGGCGAGGAACTCCAGACGTTACAGCACAGGGGGATCGTGTGAACGTGGAAGGCCAGCCGGCGGCGCCTCCCCCGCGGGCGCTCGCGGGGGTCAAGGTCGCCGAGTTTGCCGTGTTCGCCGCAGGGCCGATGGTCGGCAAACACCTGGGCGAGCACGGCGCGACCGTCGTCCGGGTCGAGTCCCGCACGCGCCCCGACGGCTTTCGCGTCCATTACCCCCCATACAAGGACAACATCCCCGGACTGAACCGGACCGGCACCTTCGCCATCTTTAATGACAGCAAGCTCGGGATCACGCTGAACCTCAAACATCCCGAGGGCGTGGGCATTGCCAAGCGGCTGGTGGCCTGGGCCGATGTCCTGATCGAGAACTTCGTGCCGGGGGTCATGGCGCGCAATGGGCTGAGTTACGAGGCCGTGCGCGAGATCAACCCGTCGATCATTTACCTGAGCTCGTGCAATATGGGACAGACGGGCCCCAAGGCGAGCCAGCGGGGGTTCGGCTCCCAGCTGACATCCCAAAGCGGGTTCACCTACCTGACGGGCGAGCCGGACGGCGAACCGATGCTGCTGTTTGGGCCTTATATTGATTTCGTCGCCGTGGGCTTCGGCCTGGTGGCGGTATTGGCTGCCCTGGACGACCGGCGCCGCACCGGGCGGGGACAGCACATCGACCTGTCGCAGTACGAGACGGGCCTCCAATTCCTCGCCCCCGCCCTGCTGGACCATGAGGTGAACGGCCGCGTCATGTCCCGAATGGGGAACCGCAGCCCGGATGCCGCGCCGCATGGAGCCTACCAATGCCGGGGGCAGGATCGCTGGTGCGCGATCGCCGTCTGCACGGAGGAGGAGTGGCATGCCTTCTGTCGGGCAACCGGCCATCCCGAGTGGGCGGAAGACGCCCGGTTTGGATCGGCCGCCGCGCGCCGGGCGCACGCAGACGAGCTCGACGCCCTGATCGGCGCGTGGACGTCGCGGTTGACGCCAGAGGAGACGATGGAGACGCTTCAGGCGGTTGGGGTGCGGGCCGGCATGGTCAACAGGCTGTCCGATCTCTTCGCCGATCCCCAACTGGAGCACCGCCGGATCTGGCGCGAGCTCCCCCATGCTGAGTTGGAACGGTTCCACTATATCGCTCCTCCGTACATCCTCTCCGAGACGCCGGCCGAGCTGCGGCCCAGTCCACTCCTCGGCGAACACAACGGGTACGTGTACCGGACGATTCTGGGCCTCCCCGATCGGGAGGTGGAGCGGTTGATCGCGAACGGGGTCATCGAGTAATCTACCGCGCGGCCGGGCCGCAGGAGTGACCGGCCGCGCAGAGCGAACCGTGGGACGCAGACGGCAAGCGGGACCCAGCGACAGATCGACACAATGGGAGGGAGACAGCCGATGGCAGCCCGGGTGCAAGTAGAGCGCAGCCTGCAATCGCTGCGCGGAACGCTCGAGTGGCTCAAGCAGGAGGGCCTTTTGCTGGAGACCGACGTGCCGGTTGACCCGGACCTCGAGGTGACCGGCGTGCAGAAGCAGTTGGACGGGAGCTTCCCGCTCCTGTTCAAGAACGTCAAAGGGTACCCCAACGCGCGCGCGGTCACGAACCTGTTCGCCAACATGGACATCGTGGACCGGATGTTTGGCTGGAAGACGCCGAAGGCACGGACGGGAGCGCTGGCCCACGCGCTCACCCATCCCATCCCCCCCGCGGAGGTCTCACAAGACGCCGCGCCCTGCCAGGAAGACGTCATCACCGACGATCTCGAGGTCAACAAGCACGTCGTGGCGATCCGCCACACGGAGCTCGAGCCCGAGCGGACCATCGGCAGCGGCAACAGCGTCGTCGTGGGCCCCTATTTTCACGGGGGGAGCCACATCGGGTATAACCGCATGAACGCCCGTTGGGGGAACGTCTGCACGTTTCAGTCGGCGCCCGGCTCGCACATGTGGCAGGTCATCACCGAGCACTATCATGACGACGCGCCCATTCCGCTGACGATGTGTTTCGGCCTCCCCCCGGCGGCCACGCTCATCGCCGGGGGTGGCTTCGACTACGTGATCCTCCCACGCGGCGGCGACGAACTGGGCGCGGCCGGAGCGGTGCAGGGCTTCCCGATCAGGATCGTCAAGGCCAGGACCGTTGACGCGTGGGCGGTGGCCGACTGCGAGCTCGTCCTGGAAGGACACCTCCACCCCCGTGACAAGCGGTACGAGACGGCCGAGTCCGAGGCGGCCGACAAGCAGGGCAAGTTCCCGTTTCACCCCGAGTGGGCCGGCTACATGGGCAAAGCGTACCGGGCCCCGACCTTCCACGTCACAGGCATCACGATGCGCCGCCGCGCCACCAAACCGATCTTCTATCTGCTCGGCGTCCACATGCTCGACTGCCACAACATCGACACGACAGTCCGCGAGTCGGCGATCTTCGAACTCTGCGAGCGGCTCCAGCCGGGCATCGTCCAAGACGTAAACATCCCGTACCCCATGACCGATTGGGGCGGATGCATCATCCAGGTCAAGAAGCGGCTGAAGACCGACGACGGCATGGTCAGGAATTTCCTCGCCGCGACCATGGCCTGCAGCCAGGGCATGCGCCTGGCGATCCTCGTCGATCACGACGTCGACATCTATAACATGGATGAGATCATCTGGTGCCTCACCACGCGCGTCAACCCGAGAACGGACATCCTCAATCCGGTCCCCGGCGGCGCGGGCCAGACCTTCATGCCGGAGGAGCGCCTGACGGCGGGGGACCGCCAGTGGACGGCGATGAACACCCGCTTCGAGGGCGGGATGGCGATCGACGCCACGGTCCCGTTCGGGTATGACCAGGATTTCCAGCGCCCCGTTTACCCGATCCAGCGGGTGAGCCTCGAGAAGTTCTTCAGCGCGGATCAAATTGCCAAGGGCAGGACCCTCATGCGGGGCTGGGCGGAGGTGCTTTCGCGCAGCGGCCGTTAGTGGAGACCGCAACGCGCGTTCTGCAGGACAAAGTCGCCATCATCACCGGGGGCGGCCACGGCATCGGCGCCGCATACTGCCTCGCGTTTGCCGCGGCGGGCGCGGCGGTCGTGGTGGCGGAGATCGACGCCCCAGCGGCCGAGCGGGTGACGGCAGAGTTGCAGGCCAAGGGCTCTCCGGCCCTGGCGGTGCCCACGGATGTCGCCGACGAGCGCAGCACACGGGAGATGGCGGCACGGGCCCTCGACACGTTTGGACGCATCGACGTCCTCCTCAACAACGCCGCCGTCTTCCACACCGTCCCCATCTCGCGGGTCGGGATCGAGGAGATCTCACCCGAGGAATGGGACCGGGTGATGGTCGTCAATCTCAAGGGCCTCTTCCACTGCTGCCGGGCGGTCTTACCAGAAATGCGCCGCCAGGGAAAAGGGAAGATCATCAATATCTCGAGCGGCACGGCCTTGAGCGGCTCGCCGACACGCATTCATTACGTGACCTCTAAAGCCGGCGTCATCGGCTTCACCCGGTGTTTAGCGAGGGAGGTCGGCGGGTCGGGCATCTGCGTCAACGCGATCGCCCCGGGCAGCACCCTCAGCGAGGAGAACCCCACCCCCGAGATCGTGCGCTTCCGCGAGCAACGCGTCAAAGACCGGGCGATCCCGCGGATGCAGCGGCCCGAGGACCTGGTGGGTGCGGCCATCTACCTCGCGTCCGACGCGAGCGATTTCGTCACCGGCCAAACCCTGGTCGTCGACGGCGGCGGCGTGATGACATGACCGAGCTCGACGAATTGCTCCGAGGCGCGTGGGACCTTCACTGCCACTGCTATCCCGAGCTCTCCCTGGCGCACCGGGCGCGCCAGGACGATCTCGAGCTGGTATCGACGATCGCGTCGAGAGGAATGGCGGGGGTGGTGCTCAAGTCGCATTTTTGGCCCACACCCGAGCGGGCCTACTACCTGCAGCGGCATGCCCCCGGGATCCACGTGCTGTCGAGCATCACGCTGAACCACATCGCGGGGGGCGTGGATCCCTTCCCCGTCGAGGCAGCCGCGCGCCTTGGCGCGAAAGTCGTCTTCTTCCCCACGTGGAGCGCAAAAAACGACCAGCAGAAGAACGGGATCTCTGCGGTGATCCGCCGGATCATCCCGGGGTCGCCGGTCGACAGCGCCCCGGGGCTCATCGTAGCGGAACACGGCCGGCTGACGGCCGAGGCCCAGGCCGTGTTGGATGTCTCCCGCTCGTTCGAGCTGGCGGTCTTCACCGGGCACGTGTCGGTCGAGGAATCTCTGCTGATCTGTGCGGCGGCGCGCGAACGGGGACTCTCGGTGGTCTTCTCACATCCCGCGTCGCCCATCGTGGGGGCGTCCCCCGAGGCGATGCGGGCGGCCGCGGACATGGGTGCCTACATCGAGTTTACCTGCCTGCAGATGATGTCCGTGCGCCATCCCCTCCCTCCGCGGCGGGTGGCCGAGATGATCGAGACGCTGGGGGATGACCGCTGTGTACTCACGACGGATGCCTTTAATGCGTGGATCCCGCCCGAACCCGAGCTGCTCCGGTGGGGAGTGGGCGTACTCCGGGAATGCGGCATTCCTGAAGCGGGTCTGAGGCGCCTGATCGTGGACAACCCTCGAACCGTGCTGGGCCTCGGCGACGCAGACCACAGCTCCGAGGCGCGCGCCGGCGATCTGCCTACACCGCGTGGGATGGACGACTAGAGCGACTTCGCGACCGTCGCCGCGAAACCGGCGTTTTGTAGCGCTTGCACATAGCTGTTGTCGTAGAAGTCCGTGACGGGTTGCTCGATCTTCCTCGCGCGCAGGATGAACTCCATCCCCGGCACGGTGACAAACGGGTACACGGCATAGAACCGGTCCCGGTAGAGCTCAAAGCCCTGCCTGAGGTGCTCCGCCTTGATCGGCAGATGATTGTGGATCAACGCCAGCGCCGCGGCGACGTTGAGCGGGTTCTTGACGTACACGTAGGCGGCGACGATGGCCTTCATGAACGAGTCCACGATGGCCGCGTGCGTCTTCGCCCAAGTCGTGTTGACGGCGATCCCCGATTGCTGGAATGGCTGATCCAGCGTGTACAGCTTCAGGAGCGGCTTGTACCCCAAGTCGAACGCGACCAGGTCGAGCCCGGCCGTGAACACCGTGAACTGGATCTGGCCGGATTGCAGGGCCGCCAGGCGGGATGACTCGTCGCCTGCCTGCAACAACGTGACGTCCTGCGGGCTGATCCCCAGGGTGGTCAGGGCATAGCGGGTCGCGAAGTCGGAGGCGCCGCCGAAACCGCTGATGGCCCCTTTGGTGCCCCGGAGCTGGGAAGGACTGGAGATATTCTTCGCCACCACGAAGTCGAAGGAAAACCGATTGATCAGCCCGGCGATCAACTGGAGCGGGATGCCCCGGGACCGAGCGTTGATGGTATCGGCCGCGCCGAGCAATGCGATCGGCACGTCGCCGGCCGCCATCGCCGCGGCGGTTTTCGCCCCACCCTGGATGCTGATGATGTCGACGTTGAGGCCGTATCTCTCGAAGAAGCGCTTGTCCTGCGCGATCCAAGCCGGCACCGCATCGAGGTCGTGGAACGCCAACCCGACGCTGAGGG
>DASSXJ010000193.1 GCA_035703895.1 bacterium
GAAGTTGCGCCGTCTAACTCGGCGTTGGATCGCTCCCGCAGGGAGCAGAGGTTCGGAAGGAGCATGCCTCTGGGTCACCCGCCCTACCTGAACGCGAAAGCGGGAGGGGAAAGCAGCATGGCGGGAAAGCGCGGAACGTTGTGGAGGCGTTGATGGCGTTGCCGTGCAAGACCCGCGTGATATGGCGAAGACCAGGCTGTTTGAAGCCCAGTCCCCAGGGATGGAAATGTGCATTCTCTGACACACAACGCCCGGAGCAGAGCCATCGGCATCAGACGACTTCCCTTCGCGTCGTCCCAACCCTTCCGGCCGGTGGACGGTGGACAAAGAGTCCACTCAAGGGGACGGAAAGGCCGCCTACGTCGCGCTCGATACGTCCAGCGCAAGAGGAATTCGGGATTGCCTAAGGGGCGCGAGCCCTATGGTGACGGAGTGCCAATAGTAGTCGCGGGAGTCACGCCCCGCCAAGGGGGACGGGAAAGCCGTCCGCAGGGCGAAGTGGCACAGGTGTCTTCGATTTTCGGAACGGTCAGGTATGCGTAATGCAGAGCGCCGAAGCCCTACTGGAGATCATCCACGAACGAGGCAAGAGAGGTCTGCCACTGGTGCGTCTGTACCGCTGTCTGTTCAACCCGGAACTGTATCTGCGAGCCTACGGGAAGATCTACCGCAACGACGGTGCCCTCACTCCCGGCACGACCGCTGAGACCGTGGACGGCATGAGCCTGGCGAAGATCCAGGCGATCATCGAGGCGCTGCGGGATGAGCGCTACCGATGGACCCCGGCGCGGCGCGTCTACATCAATAAGAAAGGATCGGCGAAGAAGCGCCCGCTAGGTCTGCCGTCATGGTCGGATAAACTGCTGCAGGAAGTGATCCGCTCCCTCCTGGAAGCGTATTACGAACCTCAGTTCAGTGCCCGATCACACGGTTTCCGGCCACGCCGGGGATGTCACACCGCGCTGCAGGAAATCCAACGCGGCTGGGCAGGCACAGTGTGGTTCGTCGAGGGAGACATCTCCCAGTGCTTTGACCGGCTTGACCATGCGATCATGCACGGAATTCTTGCCGAAAAGATTCACGACAACCGGTTCCTCCGGCTGATCGACGGACTGCTCCAGGCTGGATACCTGGAAGAGTGGCACCACTTTGCGACGCTCAGCGGCTCGCCGCAGGGCGGAATCGTGAGCCCCATCCTCGCCAATATCTACCTGGACCGGCTCGACCAGTTTATCGAAACGGAACTCCTGCCCGCCTACAACCGCGGAGGCAAACGGAAGACATTCGCTCCCTATATGCGGACGTGGCGCTCCATGAGAAGCGCGGAACGAGAAGGACGCGACGACCAGGCGCGTGCGCTGCGACGCGAGTTGCAGCACCTGCCCTCGCGCGACCCGAACGACCCGCGCCATCGCAGGCTGCGCTACTGCCGCTACGCGGACGACTGGATTCTGGGATTCTGCGGGCCCAGGCGGGAAGCCGAAGAGATCAAGGACAGGATACGGACGTTCCTGCGCGATCACCTCAAGCTCGAACTGTCCGAGCCGAAAACCTTGATCACCCACGGGCGGACGCAATCCGCTCGTTTCCTCGGCTACGACATCGCGGTCCTCGCCGACGACCACAAGCACGACAAGCGCGGGCACCGGTCGATCAACGGCCGGATCGGGCTGAAAGTGCCGGTCGAGGTCTTGCGTGGCACATGCGAGCCCTACCTGAGCGGCGGTAAGCCCGCGCCCCGGCTGGAACGCACCGGCGACACAGATTTCAACATCGTCGCCCGCTACCAGGCGGAGTACCGGGGAATCGTCGAGTACTACCAGCTGGCCTACAACCGCCACCGCTTCACCCGCCTGAAGTACATCACGGAACGGTCGCTGACCAAGACGCTGGGACATAAGAACCAGATCAGCGTCACCAAGGTCTACCGCCGGTACCGTGCCACGCTTCAGACTGCCCAAGGCCCCCGCAAGGTGCTGCGGGTGAGGGTCGAACGCGAGGGCGGCCGCAAACCGCTGGAAGCCATCTGGGGCGGGATCTCCCTGGCGCACAAGAGATTCGGTGTCGGTGTCACCCTCAACGACGATCCTGCGGTGTTCCGCAAAGGTCAGCGCTCGGAACTCGTCCGACGGCTTCTGGCCGGGTCCTGTGAGCTGTGCGGCTCACGAGACGGCGTCTCGGCGCATCACATCCGGCGCCTGGCAGACCTCCCGGACACCGCAGAAGGCGGATCATCGCCCTGGGCCGAGCAAATGGCTAAACGCCGCCGCAAATCCCTGATCGTCTGCCTCGCATGCCACGAGAGCATCCACATCAGCCGCTCGACCCGGCATGACCCGCGGAACAAGGCACTAGAGAGCCGGGTGCGGTGACAAGCCGCACGCCCGGTTCGGCGGAGGGCCGCCGGAAAAGGGCCTGCTCAGCAGGCACCTCGCCGGCGGCCTATCCTGCGG
>DASSXJ010000194.1 GCA_035703895.1 bacterium
TGAATGAAAAGGGGCTGCCATCTTCTAGCACGAACGATGACTCGCCGGAGGATTCGAACTCATGCCGCTCCCTCGAGTTCACCTCATCACCACGGGCGGCACGATCGCGGGCGCGCGCGGGCCGTCCGGAACGGTTGCCCCCGGGCTCACGCCCGACCAGCTCCTGGCCCGGATCCCGGAAGCCACGGCGTACGCGCAACTGACGGTAGAGGCCTTCCTAGAGGTGCCGAGCGGCGCCATCGGATTCGGGGACATGCTGACCCTGGCCCGCCGCGTGAAAGCGGCCCTGGCCGATCCTGACGTGGCCGGAGTCGTGATCACGCATGGCACCGCAACGGTCGAACAGACCGCCTACTTTCTCGACGTCGTGCTCGAGGAGGACCGCCCGGTCGTGATGACCGGCGCGATGCGCAATCCGACCTTGCCCAGCGACGACGGTCCGCTGAACTTGCTCAACGCCGTCCAGGTCGCCGCGTGTCCCCGCGCCCGGCAGCTGGGTGTGCTGGTCGTGATGAATGGCTTCGTGCATTGCAGTCTGGATGTCGCGAAGATGAGCTCGTCGAACGTGAACGCGTTTCAGTCCCTCGAGTTCGGACCGCTGGGAGCCGTCGATGAAGACCACGTGTATTTCGCCCGCCGGCCCTTCCGCCGGTTGCCGGGGATCATGCCCGAGGCCGTCACGGCGCGCGTGGAGCATGTCCCGTTCGCTGCGGACGCGAGCAACCTAGCTCTGCGCGCGGCGGTCGAGGCGGGCGTCGACGGCCTCGTTGTCGAGTCGGGCCGCCTAACGCCCCCTCAGGTGGAACTCCTCACCGAAGCCCTCCGCCGCGGCAGCGCCGTCGTGATCGCGAACCCCTACCACACCGGGCGGCTGCATCGGAATACCTACCGGCACGAAGGTGCCGAGGCCCACCTGCTGACGCTGGGGATGATCTTCACCGGCACCCCCGCCCTCAAGGCCCGGATCAAGCTCACGGTGCTCTTGAGCGCCGGCGTGAGCCGCGAGCGGATCCGCGAACTCTTTCACGCGGAGTGGCAGTAGCGGCGCCGCCGAGCAAATCGGGGAGGAGATCCGCGTGACTCGCGGCGTAAAAAAGGGGTATGCGGTCTGACGAGCGTCGCGGGCCATGAGCGCGCAGGGCTGTTACTGCATACGCACGGAGTCGCGGGACCGGCCCATGTACGACATCGCGATCGAGCGCGGCATCCTCGAACCCCAGGGGATCCGTCTCGAATCGGTGGATATGGATGCCCCCGACGCGTTTCCCCGCCTAGCGCCGAAGGCGGATGCGGTCCTCCACATGCGGGGAGTGCTCGATGCCGGCCGGATTTCGCTGCTCGATCGCTGCCGCATTATCGCCCACTACGGCACCGGCGTGGACCGGGTGGATGTCGGCGCCGCCACTGCACGGGGCATCTGGGTGACGAACGGACCGCGCTACGCCGTGGACGAGGTCTCGTCTCATGCGATCGCGCTCCTCCTCGCGGTCGCACGCAAGGTCGTCGCCGGGGACCGGGCCGTACGGTCCGGCGCCTGGCACATTAAGCCCATCGTTCCGCTCCACCGGATTGCCGGGAAGACGCTCGGCCTCCTCGGATTCGGGAACATCGCACGGGCGACGGGCCGGAAGGGGGCCGCGCTGGGACTTCAGGTGATCGCGTATGACCCCTACGTCGACGCTGACGTGTTCCGCGGCGCGGGCGTCCGCCGAGTGGATTTGGAAACGTGTCTCGCCGAGGCCGATTTCCTCTCCGTGCACCTCCCGCTGACGGCGGAGACGCGCGGCCTCATCGACCGGGAGGCCCTCAATCGGATGAAGGCCTCGGCCGTCCTCGTGAACACCTCGCGCGGCGGGGTAATCGACGAAGCAGCACTGGTGGACGCGCTGCACTCCGGCCGCCTCCGCGGCGCGGGACTCGACGTGTTCGCCGCAGAGCCGCTGCCCACCGACCATCCTCTCCTCGGGATCCCTACCGTGACCGTGTCGGGGCATGTCGGCTTCTACTCCGAAGAGTCCATTGAACAGATGCAGCGCGACGCGGCCGAGCAGGTCGTTGGGGCGCTGGAAGGGTCGGTCCCGGAGTTCCTGATCAATCGGGAGGTCCTCGAGCGGCGTCCCGGCGCGCGTTCGTCTCCCGGTTAGGAGCACGCGATGGCGGTCCAAGATCGGATCATGTGCATCAGCGCGCATGCAGCGGATTTCTGTGTGCGCGCGGGAGGAACACTCGCCCGCTACGCGAACGGGGGCGCGCCCGTGAGGGTGGTGGTGCTCAGCCCTGGAGCCCGGGGCGAATCCAACGAGTTTTGGAAGGCGCGCAAGGGGAAGGCGACCGAAGAAGAAGTCTCCATGATCCGCCGCGAGGAGGCGACGCGGGCCGCAGCCATCCTCGGAGTCGAGATCGTGTTCTACGACTACTCCGATCAGCCGCTCGTGTTCGACCGCGCGCTGCTGATGCGGCTGGTCCGGGAGATCCGGACGTTTCGACCGCGGGTGATCATCACGCACCCGCAGAACGAACCGTACAATCCCGACCACGGCCGCGCCTGTGAGGCCACGATCGAAGCTTCCTACTATACCGGCCTGGCGGGCGTCGAGCCGGACCTCCCCATTCTCCCGCCCATCCAGATTTTCGCCTGCGAGCCCACCCAGCCGATGATCGAGGCCACGGGGTTCCGGCCGGATCACTTCATCGACGTCACCGACGTCATGGACCAGAAGATGCAGGCGGTCGCCGAGTTCAAGGTGCAGCTGTACCACGTCGAACGTTACCGCACCCGCTCCGTGGCGCGCGGGACGCAGGCGTCGTACATCGCCGGGAACCCGGAGATCAAGTTTGCGGAAGGGTTTGAACGACTGAGCCCCTGGGCCGGACGCCTCTTTCCGTAACACCGCCTACGGGAGGCGTTCCCGAAAGAACGCCACAACCGCGTTCACGACCTGCTCCTGCATCGACGGCGTCATGTGCGGTCCGACCGGCAGCGACAGGTTTTCCCGGCACAGGCGTTCCGCGACCGGAAACTGTCCTTCCTTCGCGCCGTATCGCGCCCGGACCGGCCCGAGCAGGTGCAGCGGCGCCGGGTAGTGGATGCTGGCCTCGATCTCTCGACGGCGCAGGAACTCTCGGAGCGCGTCTCGGTGCGGCGTCTGGATCACGTAGTGCAGCCAGGATGGGCTCGCCCACGGGCGCTCCGGTGGAAGAACGACCGGGAGGTCCGCCTCCCGGAAGCGCGTGGTATAGTACGCCGCGGCGCGCCGGCGGTGGTCCAGAAAGCCATCCAGCATCCCCAGCTGGATCCGGCCCAGCGCGGCGCACATCTCGGTCAGGTGCATGTTGTACCCGATGCGGAGGAGGTCGTACCAGGAGCCATCGGTGCGGCGGATGAAGCTGATGTCCTCGGCGCGGCTCCGGCCCTGGTCCCGCAGGCTGCAGATGTCCTCGGCCAACCGCCGGTCATCGCAGACCCCGGCGCCCCCCGGGCCAAACACCGTGATCATCTTGCCGGAGAAGCTGAAAAACCCGCACTCGCCCATGCTCCCCAGGGGACGGCCCTTGTACGCCCCGCCCAAGGCGTGGGCCGCGTCCTCGATCAGGGCGCACCCGCGCGCCCGGGCCAGAGCCAGCAGCGGATCCATGTCGCAGGGGAACCCATACATGTGCACCGGGATGATCACCCGGGCCCCCGGGCCCGCGGCGGCCGCGGCCGCCGCCGCGTCGATGTTCCAGGTCGCCGGATCGGCCTCCACGAACACCGGGGTGGCGCCGGTCTTCACCACGGCCGCCAGCACCCCGATGTAGGCGTTCGCCGCCATCAGCACCTCGTCGCCCGGCCCGACGTCGAGCGCCTCGAGCGCCAGCAGCAGCACCGACGTCCCGGAGTTGGCCACGACCCCGTAGCGCCGGCCGCACCGTTCGGCCAGCTCGACCTCGAAGCGCTGCGTCTCTTCGCCTCCGTACGACCGGCCGGTGTCGAGGACGTCCAGCGTCTTCTGGCGCATGTCGTCGGTGAGGATCATGGCACGGTAGGGAATCTGCATACGGGCCCCGCTTTCCTTACGGTCGCGACATCACCGGTAGAAGTCCGCGATCCGATCCACGACGTACTCGATCTCGGCCGGCCCAACGTTGGGGGTGCATGGAAGCGATAGGCACTCCCGGGACAGCGTCTCCGCAACCGGGAACTCGCCCTCGCGGTAAGGGAGCCGCTCCATAAACGCGCGGTGCAGATGGGCCGGCGGAGCGTAGTGCACCCGCGCGTCGATGCCCTGGCCCGTGAGGTGGCGGCGCAACGCGTCGCGGTTCTTTACCCGGATCACGAAATGCAAGTGCGCGTGCCGCGCCCCGGGCAGCTCCGCCTGCATCGTGACCGGCAGCTCCGCCTCGGTCAGGCGTCGGCGGTACTCGGCGGCGTTGCGGGCGCGCTGCGCGTTCCACTCCTCGAGCGAGTCCAGCTGGCACGAAGCCACCGCGGCGACCATTTCGGTCAGGCGAAAGTTATAGCCCAACCGCTCCGACTCGTACCCGTCCCTCCGGCCGTGATAGCGGCGGAGGGTCATGTCCTCGGCGATGCGGTCGTCGCGCGTGGTGTTGGCGCCGCCGACGCCGCAGGCGGAAATGCCCTTGTTGCTGACGGCAAAGAGCGCCACGTCACCGAGGCCGCCGACCCTCGTCCCCTTGTACTCGCCCCCGAGCGCGTGCGCGGCGTCCTCGATGACGCGCACCCCGTACTCGCGAGCGCGGTGCAGCAGCGGCTCCATGTCGACCGGCTGGCCGTAGGTGTGCTGCGCCACGACCGCGCGGGCGCGTTCCCAGAGTGACGTGGGGATCAGGTCGGCGGAAAGGTTCCAGGTCGCTTCGTCGATATCGACGAAAGTGGGGACCGCCCCCAGGAGGAGCGCCGCTTCGGGGACCCCCGCGTAGATATTCGCCGGCATCAGCACCGCGTCGCCGGCCTGCACGCCGCAGGCGTGGAGGGCAAGCAGAATACACGCGCTCCCCGACCCGGCCCCGACGGCGTGGGGAACGCCGCACAGCGCCGCGAGCTTGGCCTCGAAGGACCG
>DASSXJ010000195.1 GCA_035703895.1 bacterium
TCCAGTGGGTCATGGTCACCCAGATTCACAATGCGCTCCTAGAGGTGAACGAGTACCTGGTTCTGGAGAAGGTCCTGGCAGAAAGCTACACGGTGTCGAAGGACGGCCTCCAGTACACATTCAAGCTCCGCAAGGGCGTCAAGTGGCACGACGGCTCGGAGTTCACAGTCGACGATGTGAAGTACACGTACGAGTACTACATGAATCCTGCCAACGCCGCCAACAAGGCGATCAACTTCGTCAACGTCGCAAAGGTCGAGATACCGGACAAGTATACTGCCGTCGTCAAGCTGAAGGAACCGTTCGCGCCGTTCCTCGTCAGCACGGCGACCGAGTTCATCCTGAACGCCAAATATCACGGCCGGATCGGCGAGAAGGCCTACAAGAGTCAACCGATGGGCACGGGACCGTTCAAGCTGAGGGAATGGCGGCCGGCCGAGTTCACGATCGTGGACGCCTTCGACCAACACTTCCGCGGGCGGCCCAACATCGACTCGTTCCGCCAGGACGTGGTGCCGGAGGCGTCCGTGCGCGCCATCGCGCTGCGCAGCGGCAGTTCCGACTCGGCGACGTGGCCCCTGCTGGCCGAGGACAATTTGCAATTCGAGGCCAACAACGGGTTCGTCGTCTTCCGGACGTCGAGCACAGGCGTGAATCATTTCCCGATCAACAACAAGCTCCCGCAGTTCTCCGACAAGCGCGTCCGGCAGGCGATGATGTACGCCATCGACCGGCAGCGGTTGATCGATGACGTGTTCAAGGGCACGGCCATTATCGCCCACTCCATCTATCCGCCCGCGATGCGCACCTGGTACGAACGCAGCGTCAAGACCTACCCGTACAACCAGACGCGGGCCCGGGCTCTGCTCGAGGAGGCTGGCTGGAAGATGGGGCCGGGCAACGTCCGCGCCAAGGACAACCAGCGGCTCTCCTTTACGTGCGCCGTCATCACGGGCGATCGGGCCCGCCGGCCGGAGGCGGAGATCGTCCAGCAGGACCTGGCCGGGGTCGGCATCGAGATGCGGATCGTCGAAAGGCCGGTGGCGACGATCCTGGCCCAGCTCCCGAAGGGTGAGCTCGACGCGTCGCTGTTCAACTGGACCTACAACACCAACGCCACCGAGCCCGACCCGCAGAGCACCCTCAAGTCGGGCGGGGTGCGCAACTTCGCCAGCTACAACAACCCGCGGATGGACGAGCTGCTGGCCCAGGGGCTGCGCGAGATCGACGTCAAGAAGCGGGCGAAGATCTACAGCGAGGTCCAGAAGATCTTCGTCGAGGACGTCCCCGTCCTGTACGTGATGTATTGGGATTGGTTCAACGTCTTCAACAAGCGGATCAAAGGGCTGCCGACCAAGCCAGAAACGGCGTTCGAGATCTACCGGAACGCATACAAGTGGTCGATTGAGTAGGTGAGGAGGCCGAGGCCCGGCCGATCGACGATTGCGGAGGGGACGGAAGGCTGCTGTCCCCTTCGCCGTCTCGAGGGAACCGCCATCGTGCTGGGGTCGCGCTAGGATGCAGCGCTACATCGCCGTCCGCCTCGCCCATGGGCTCGTGGTCATCCTGCTGGTGAGCGTGGGGACGTTCGTCATGCTCCACGTGATCCCCGGGGACCCTGTCTCCCTCATGATCGGTCAGGGGCGGACCAGCCAGGAACAGATCGATCTCATCCGCAAGAAGTGGGGGCTTGACCGGCCCCTGCCCGAGCAATACCTCACCTGGGTCGTCAACATGCTCCACGGCGACTTCGGCCAGTCGGTCGTGCGCAGCGGCATGCCGGTCAGGACGATGATCGCCGAGGCCGCGTCGGTCACGATTTCCCTCAACCTCATCGCATTTGGTATCGCGATCCTGATCGCCATTCCCGCGGGCCTCTTCGCCGCGGTCCGACGATATTCGGCCCTGGACTACGCCATCATGGTCGGCACGACGCTCGGCGTCGCTCTGCCCAACTTCTGGATCGGCCTGATGTTGATCGTGGCCTTCTCGCTCGTACTCCATTGGTTGCCGCCGTTTGGGCTGGGATCATGGCAGGGCTACGTTCTGCCCGTGACGGTCATCGTCGTCGGACAGCTGGCGCTCCTGGCGCGGCTGATGCGGAGTTCGACGCTGGACAGCCTGGGCGAAGATTTCGTGCGCACCGCCCGCGCCAAAGGCCTGCGCGAGAGCGGGGTCGTGATCCGTCACGTCGTGCGCAATGCCCTCCTCCCGATCGTCACGGTGGTCGGCTACCGGCTGGCGTTTATCCTCAGCGGCACCATCGTGATCGAAACCGTCTTCGCCATCCCCGGGCTCGGCAACCTATTCGTTGAGTCCGTGAACCGCGTCGATTATCAAGTGGTGCAGGCGATCGTGATGGTGCTCAGCGTCCTCGTGATCCTGGGCAACTTGGCGACCGACATGGTCTACGGGCTCATCGATCCGCGAATCCGCATCCGGTGACGCCGTGAGCCGCGACGCCGCCGTTGAGCGGATCCCTCGAGCGCCGGCGCGAGCGGCGCTGGCGCGGCGACCGGAATGGACGCGCGGGTGGCAGCGGTTCAAGAGTTACCTGCCCGGGGTGATCGGGCTGGGGTTCGTCTTGATCCTGGTCGTGCTCGCGGTGCTCCCGGACATCTTCGCGCCGTACCCGTACGCGCAGGTGTTCCGTGGCATGCGCGGCGCTCCGCCGTCCTGGGCGCACCCGCTCGGGTTCGACCACATCGGCCGCGACGTCCTGAGCCGGATCATCTGGGGAAGCCGGGTCGCGCTGCTGGTTGGGCTGCTGGCGACGAGTATCGCGGTGGTGATCGGGGTCGCCGTGGGCGCCTGCGCCGGGTACATCGGCGGGTGGGTGGACAGCCTGCTCTCGCGCATCGTCGACACGCTAATGGCCTATCCGCTGCTGGTGCTGCTCATCACCCTGGCCGCGGTGTTGGGCCCGAGCCTGGTCACCGTTGTCGTAATCATCGGCCTGACGACGTGGGCGCAATACGCTCGGGTGGTGCGGGCCGATGTCTTGAGTCTGCGCGAGCGCGAGTTCATTCTGGCCGCGCAGGCAGCCGGCGCGAGCCGCGTGCGGGTCATCTTCCGGCACGTGGTGCCCAACGTACTCAGCCCTATCATCGTGCTGGCCAGCCTGGGCATCGGCGGCATCATCCTGCTCGAGTCCGCGCTGTCGTTTCTGGGGCTCGGCGCACAGCCGCCGACGGCGTCTTGGGGCGGCATGCTGGCGGACGGCCGCGCGTACATCCTCACCTATCCCCAGATCGCAATCGCGCCGGGCGTCATGATCTCGCTCACGGTGCTGGCGTTCAATCTGGCGGGCGACGGACTGCGGGACGCGCTCGATCCGCGGCAGAAGGACGCCCTGATCCACCGATGACCGCCTATTCGATGGTCCGGTCGCAGGCGCTCATCGCTCGCCAACGGGGTTGCACGTCGCTTCCCGGTCCAGGGGATAGATCGGCCGCCGGAGCCGCCGGTAGGGGAAGCTCGGCAAGTTCGCGGTGGTGATCCCCTGCGGGTTTGGCCGTGACGATGTGCTTCGCGACCCCCGAGAACCCGGCGCGGAAGTGCGCGCTCGACTTCAGCCCGACGATGCGGAACCGGGCCACATCGATGCCGAGCAACAAGAACGGCTCCGGGTGGATCATCCCGAAGTACAAGCGGCCGATTGCGGAGGCGGAGCTTCAGTGGGGAGCCCACGAGATTTTGCAGGGGCTCAACGATAGCTGCCTTGCGATCACTCCGCGGGCAGCTGCACCTGTCCGACGCCCGCGTCGATGCTGATGCGGGTGCCGAACGGCGCCGACAGCTCCGCCATCCACCGCAAGACCTGGTCGGCGACGGCAGGGTCGGCGCGCCGCGGCGTTCCGCGGTCGGGCCAGGGTCGGCCGAATCCCAGCGTGAGCGGGTACAGACGGACCTCGCGCAGCTCGCGCCCCTCGAAGGTGCAGAGAGGGAGCACCGTCTCCCAATACAGCCGGTCGGCGGGAAAACTCTGCGTGTCGTTCTTGGAGAGGTGTTGAAACACTTCGGCGGGCGAGCACTCCGGATCGATTCGCAGCGTCTCGTAATCATCCGCCGGAACGCGCTGCAGGTATTCGGGCTGAAAGATGAAATTGCCGAGCGAGTAAAATACCGGCTTCCCCTTGTAGACCTCGAGACCCCGCAGCAGGTGCGGACCGTGGCCGATCACCGCGTCCGCGCCGGCATCGATGCACGCGTGCGCGAACTCGACGATGAAGTCGGCCGGGTGCCACCGTTCCTCTCCCTGCTCGTGCGCGTGGATGCTCACGAGCACCAGGTCCGACATCGCGCGGGCGAGCCGGACGGAGTCTAGGTTTCCGGCGAGGTCCTTCTCGTGCGCCTCGGTCTTGATGCGAAATTCAGGGCCGACCACAAACGATCGGTCAGCGAAAATAAACTCCCCCTCGCGTTTGGGCGGCGGACCGAATCCCATCCACACGCGGCGCTGCCGCTGGCGCTCGGCCCCGGTCCGCTCCGCGATGCGGCGAATCGCCTCCATGTGCTCCTGGTCGACGACGTACAGGGCATCGAAGCGCAGGGGGTTGAGGCCCGGCCGGCCCTGCACTTCGGCCCGCTGCGCCCCGGCGCGCTGGCCGGGCGCGAACGTAGACGCGCAGGCGACCAGGCCGACCCGACCCGCCGCGGTCTCAAGGAATGCCGGCATCCGCGCCTCCGCAAGGTGCCGCCCGGCACCGGCGCAGAGGAACCCCATCTCCTCCAGCGCGCGGAGCGTCTCGAGCGCGCCCTGCTCCCCGTAGTTGAGCGTATGGTTGTTGGCAAACGCGGTGAGGTTGAACCCGATCCGCATGAGATCGCGCGCGACCGCAGGATCGGCGGAAAGGTTCATCCCACCGCTCTCGACCACGGGCGTCCCCGCGTACCGGCTCAGCACCATCTCCATGTTCGTGAACGCCACGTCGGCCGACTGGATCAGCGCGACCATTTGTGTGAACGGATCGTCACGGTAGGAAGGAAGCCGCCGCGTAATGAGCGCGTCGCCCGTGGCGGTCACCACGAACCGCTTGGCCATGCCGGTCCCTCCGGTCTCAGTCTGCGATTCACTCCCGCTGACGCGGATCGAGCGCGTCGCGCAGCCCGTCTCCGAGCAGGTTGAACGCAATGACGCCGGGGGCGATCACGATCTGCGGGTATTCGCGAGACGGGCGAGTCTCCTCCTCTTCGGATTTACCCCTGGGCCTCGTACACCGCCAGTCCAACCCGGGCGATCGCCATCTGCCCGTCGAGGTCGTCGCCGAGATCCTTCCCAAACACCGAGATAACGCAGGGC
>DASSXJ010000196.1 GCA_035703895.1 bacterium
CGCTACCGAACTCAGCCGCGCGGGGGCGGCGGTGGTCATCGCCGATCGACTGGCCCAGGAGGCGGAGGCGGCGGTCCGCACGATCGTCGCCGCGGGGGGCAAGGCGGTCGCTGTGACGGTGGATCTGGCCCAGATGCGTGCCGCCCCGCACCTCGTGCACGAGACCGTCGGCCGGTACGGCCGGATCGATATCCTCGTCAACAATGCGGGGATCCTCAATCGGACGCCGACCGAGGAACTGACCGAAGAGCAGTGGGACCGTCTCATGGCGATCAACCTCAAAGCGGTCTTCTTCATCACCCAGGCGGTGTTGCCGGTGATGGTGCGGCAAGGGAGCGGCGCCATCGTCAGCCTGGCCTCCCTCGCCGCGCGGGTTGGCGGGATCGCCGCCGGGGTCGATTACGCCATATCCAAGGCGGGGGTGGTGGGGCTGACGAGGACACTGGCCCGTCAGTACGGACCGAAGGGGATCCGGGTCAACGCGGTTGCTCCCGGGGTGATCATGACCGAGATGACCCGGCCGTGGCCGGAGGAGGTCCGCCAAGACTTCGCGGCCCGTACCCCGCTCGGGCGTCTCGGCACTCCGGAAGATGTCGCCCGCGTGGTCGCCTTCTTGGCCGGCCCGGACTCGGGGTTCATCACCGGCGCGACGATCGACGTCAACGGCGGCCTGTACATGAGTTGAGGGTGAGCGCTCCTTGCCAGGGTTCCCCGGCACTGCTAGACTACGGTGGAACGACGCCCTCGTAGCTCAATTCGGCAGAGCACCTCACTTGTAATGAGGGGGTTACCGGTTCAAGTCCGGTCGAGGGCTCCAGGTTTTACTAGGGTTTGCGCATGTCGGCCTACCCCGAGAATCGGCCTTCTTGGCGGCGTTCTCTCGGGTTAGAGATGCGGTGGCGGCCCAACGTTCACCGATGAAGCATACCTGGCCAGATTCCCTCCAGGTGCGGATATGGGGCTCGACGGCGGATTCAGCGGTGCGCGCGTGCCGGGGGCCACGGGGGAGATGACGATGCCCAAGCCGCGCCACCGGGTCGGCTGGACTAAAGAGAACGCCGCATCGCCCACTTTCGGCGCGCTGCCGGTCACGGTGCTGTCGGATCCGGCGCCGCTGATCGGCCGGGAGCGCGAGTTGGAGACCATTCGCACTCACCTCCTCGGCGAGTCCGTGCGCCTCGTGACGTTGACGGGCCCGGGGGGCATCGGGAAGACGCGCCTGGCTCTCGCGGCAGCCCGGTACGTCCAGCCGGCGTTCCGGGATGGGGTCTGGTTCGTCGACCTGGCACCGCTCCATGACCCCGCCGAGATCGACGCCGCAATCGGGCAAGCCCTCAGGCTCGAGGAAACTGCCGCGGCTCCTTCCCCAGCGGAGCGAGTCAACGCCTATCTCCGGGATCGCCACCTCCTGCTGGTCTTGGATAACTTTGAGCATCTCTTGCCCGCGGCAGTGCGGGTGGCGGTGCTGTTGGCGGCCGCGCCTCAGCTCAAGGTACTGGTCACGAGCCGCGAGCCGTTGAATCTTCGCCTGGAGCACCGCCTGCTGGTGACGGGGCTGGCCCTGCCCGATCTGCGTACTCCGGCTCCCGCATGGATGATGCAGGCGCCAGCCGCTATGCTATTCATGGAGCACGCCCGGCGTGTTCAGCCAGACCTTGCGCCCACCCTGGCGGACGCGCCCGCCCTCGCCGCGCTCCTGCACCGGCTCGATGGCCTCCCGCTCGCGATTCGGATCGTCGCAGCGCGCAGTCACGTCCTGTCGCCGACGGCGATGCTCGCGCGGCTCCAGGGGCAGGCCCTCCTGTCCACGGAAGAAGTGCGGGATGTGCCGGGGCGGCAGCACACCCTGCGCGACGCGATGGACTGGAGTTATGGCTTGCTCAGCGCCACCGAGCAAACGGCGTTCCGCCAGCTGGCCGTGTTTGTGGGGGGGTGGACGCTGGAGGCGGCGGAGGCCGTCATCCAGGCCGAGCCGGGCATGTCGACATGGGCGATCCTCGGCCTGCTCGTGGACAAGAGCCTGGTGCAGGCCGACGCGATCGCCGGCGACGACCGGCGCTACCGGTTGCTCCAGCCGGTGCGGGAATACGCACTGGCGCGCCTTGTCGAAAGTGGAGAGCTGGGCACGGCCCGGGACAGGCACGCGCATCACTACCTCGCCCTGACGGAGCAGGCGGCTGCGGCGGGGTGGGGCCGCGGGGAAGAGGCCTGGTTCCGACGCTTAGAGACGGAGCACGAAAACATCCGGGCGGCACTGCGGTGGGCGGGGGAACGGAGAGACAGCGAGCTCAGCCTGCGTCTCACTGCAGCGTTGGCGGACTTCTACTTCTGGGCGGTCCGCGGCTACCTGCGCGAGGGACGGCGCTGGCTCGAGGAGGCACGAGCCCTGGGTGCTGACACCGCTCCCTCCCTTCGCGCCAGAGCACTCGTGGGCGAGGGCTTCCTCGCGCTGCTCATGGGCGATTACTCACAGGCCCGGGCGCTGCTGGAGGAGGCGTTGGCCCTCGCAGAGCCGTTACGCGACCCGGCCCTGATGGTACGTATCCTCACCCGCCTCGGAACCGTCACCGCATTCCAGGATGACCCCAGCGACGCGCGGGCGCTGCTGGAACGGGGCGTGGCGCTGGGCCGGGAGGCGGGGACACCTGAGACGGTGATCGCGTTGGTTAT
>DASSXJ010000197.1 GCA_035703895.1 bacterium
CTTCGTCTTCCCTAAACTCGCCAGCACCCCCGTGATCGCCGCCGTCAGCGTCGTCTTCCCGTGATCCACGTGCCCGATCGTCCCCACGTTTACGTGCGGCTTCGTCCGCTCAAATTTCGCCTTCGCCATCGCCGGCCTCCCCCGATATTCTCAACGCTCCCTGTGCGCTTACCCGACGCCTGCGCGCGCGACCAGGGTCTCCGCGATGTTGTTCGGAACTTCCTCGTAATGCGAGAACTCCATCGTGTACGTCGCCCGCCCCTGTGTGTTCGACCGCAGCGCGGTCGCGTAGCCAAACATCTCCGAGAGCGGCACCTCGGCGCCGATGATCCGAAGCGCCCCGCGCTGCTCCATCGCCGAGATGCGGCCCCGGCGCGCATTGAGGTCGCCGATCACGTCGCCCATGTACTGGTCGGGCGTCACGACCTCCACCTTCATCATCGGCTCGAGCAGGACGGGCCGGCCCCTTTCCGCCGCGGCCTTGAACGCTATCGAGCCGGCGATCTTGAACGCCATCTCGGACGAATCGACTTCGTGGAACGACCCGTCCGTCAGCGTCGCCCGCACGTCCACGATCGGATAGCCGGCGAGGACGCCGCCTTCCGCGGCCTCGCGGAGTCCTGCCTCCACGGGCGAGATGAACTCGCGGGGAATCGCGCCGCCGGTGATCTTGTTGACAAACTCGATCCCCGACCCTCGCGGCAGCGGCTCGACCTCGAGGAACACGTGCCCGTACTGCCCGCGTCCCCCGGTCTGCCGGATGTACCGGCCCTCCGCCTCAGCCGCCTTCCGGATCGTCTCGCGATAAGCCACCTGCGGGCGTCCGACGTTGGCCTCCACCTTGAACTCCCGGAGGAGGCGGTCGGTGATGATCTCGAGGTGGAGCTCCCCCATCCCCGAGATGATCGTCTGCGCCGTCTCGCTGTCGAACCGGATCTTGAACGTCGGATCTTCCTCCGCCAGCTTGGCGAGCGCGGCGCCGAGCTTCTCCTCGTCGGCCCGGGTCTTGGGCTCGACGGCGACGGAGATGACGGGCTCGGGGAACTTGATCGACTCGAGGATCACGGGGTGGGCTTCATCGCACAAGGTATCGCCGGTCGTGGTGGCCTTGAGCCCGACGGCCGCCACCACATTGCCGGCGAGGACTTCCGGGATATCTTCCCGGTGGTTGGCGTGCATCTGGAGGATGCGGCTGACCCGCTCCTTCGTGTCACGCGTGGCGTTGTAGACGTAGGAGCCGGCCCGCAGGGTCCCGGAGTACACCCGGAAGTAGGTCAGCTTGCCGACAAAGGGGTCCGTCACGATCTTGAACGCCAGGGCACAGAACGGCCCGGCGGGGTCGGCATCGCGGCGCTCCATCTTTTCGGTCTTGGGATTCTTGCCCTCCATGGGCGGGATGTCGACCGGCGAGGGGAGGTAGTCCACGACCGCGTCCAGGAGCGGCTGGACGCCCTTATTCCGGAACGAGGTCCCGCAGAGGACCGGGATGATCTTCGCCGTGATCGTGCCCGCACGTAACGCGGCGCGGATCTCGTCCTCTGCGAGGGCCTTCCCCTCGAGGTACTTTTCGGTCAAGGCGTCGTCCATCTCGGCGGCCGCCTCGACGAGCTTCTCCCGGTACTGCTCGGCCTGGGCGCGGAGCGGATCCGGGATCTCGGTCACATCGCTCCGGGTGCCGAGGTCGTCGGTATAGATGATCGACTTCATCCGGATGAGATCGATGACGCCTTCAAACCCGTCCTCGACCCCGATCGGGAGCTGCAGGGGGACGGCGGGGGCCTCCAGACGGTCCCGCATCATGCTGAGCGTCCGGAAGAAATCCGCCCCGGTGCGGTCCATCTTATTAATGAAGGCGATGCGGGGCACGCTGTACCGGTCGGCCTGCCGCCAGACCGTCTCCGACTGAGGCTGCACGCCTTCCACCGCGCTCAGGATGACCACCGCGCCGTCGAGGACGCGGAGCGACCGCTCCACCTCGGCGGTGAAGTCCACGTGGCCGGGGGTATCAATGATATTGATCGTATGATGGCGCCACTGACAGGTCGTCGCGGCGGAGGTGATGGTGATCCCCCGCTCCCGTTCCTGCACCATCCAGTCCATCGTCGCCGAGCCTTCATCCACCTCCCCCAGCCGATGGGTCCGGCCGGTGTAGAAGAGAATGCGCTCGGTCGTCGTCGTCTTGCCCGCATCGATGTGGGCGACGATTCCGATGTTCCGAATCGTGTTGAGGGGGGCGCGTGCGCTCATCGTCGGCTGCTTCGTCTCCAGCTGCGTTGCCATGGATCCTCCAGCGAATGGCTCATGATGCGGTCGACCTACCAGCGATAGTGCGCGAAGGCCTTGTTGGCCTCGGCCATCTTGTGCGTGTCTTCCCGGCGCTTCACCGCCGCGCCGGCGCTGTTGCTCGCATCCAGAATCTCTGCGGCAAGCTTGTCCCGCATCGTGCGCCCGGAGCGCGCGCGGGCGTACTGCACCAGCCACCGCATCCCGAGCGACACCCGCCGCTCCGGCCGGACCTCCACGGGAACCTGATACGTCGCACCCCCGACGCGGCGGGGGCGGACCTCGAGGACGGGCATGATGTTGTGAAGCGCCTGCTCGAGCACCTTGACCGGCTCCTTGCCGCTCTTCTCCTTGACCGAGTCGAGGGCCAAGTACACGATTCGCTCCGCCGTACTCTTCTTGCCCCGGGTCATGACCTTGTTGACCAGCCGGGTCACCGTCTGGTTGCTGAACACCAGATCCGGGGGTGTGGGCCGCCGCGAGACCGCACCCTTCCTCGGCATGGCCCTACCCTCCCGGCTTGGGGCGCTTCGCCCCGTACTTCGACCGGCCGCGCTTACGGTCGGTCACCCCGGCCGTATCGAGCGTCCCCCGGACGATGTGATACCGGATCCCGGGCAGATCCTTGACGCGGCCGCCCCGGATCAATACCACCGAGTGCTCTTGTAGATTGTGCCCGATCCCCGGGATATAGGCGGTGACCTCGATCCCGTTGGTCAGCCGCACCCGGGCGATCTTCCGCAACGCGGAGTTCGGCTTCTTCGGCGTCGTCGTCTTGACTTGAATGCACACCCCGCGCCGTTGCGGGCTCGTCTGCAGCGCCGGCGATTTGCTCTTGGTCGCTTCGGCCGTCCGGCCTAACCGGACGAGTTGACTGACTGTCGGCACGGTGCCGCTCACCTCCCGATTCCTTCCCGCGTGCAGACGACGGCCCCGGGCGCGGCGTCTTCCCCGCGTCAGGGGCGGTGCGATGCCGGCGACCGGACACGCCCACACGGGCGGCGCCATCCGGTCGGGTTATCGCGTGCTAGTCTGTGTGTAATTTGACATGCGCCATACGCGGTGCCGAAGCTGGCACCCTGCGGCGCATTACAAGGGGAGCGTCCCCCGGTTAGGTCCCTAGTGCGCGGCCTTCCGTTTCGAGGATAGCCGCCACCGCCGCGCCCACGGCGATACCACACGCACGGCCCAACGCGATCATGGACTCGACTTCGACGACGTCGACGCCGCGATCGCGCGCCGCCTTGAGCACCGGGTCGGTGATCCGCCGGTCGGCATCCCGCGCGACAAAGATCACGCGGGCCCGCCCACGGTCGATCGCTTTCCTCGTCTGGTTTGTGCCGATGGCCCGCTGTGGAGCAGCGCGAAGGCGTTCAATATCCACGGAAGATCTCGGACCCTGACCCGACTCGGGTAGTATACCAACGCCTGGAAACGGTGTCAACAATATAGAAGGGGCCTCCACCGCGGGCGGAGGCCCCCGCCGTCACGCCAACCCTTCGGTCATGAGCTTGATCCCCCGGTAGCGGGCCATGCCGGTCCCCGCCGGGATCAACTTCCCGATGATGACGTTCTCCTTGAGCCCGAGCAGCGGGTCGACCTTGCCTTTGGTCGCCGCGTCGGTGAGCACCCGGGTGGTCTCCTGGAAGCTCGCCGCGGAGAGGAAGCTCTCGGTGGCCAGCGACGCCTTGGTGATCCCGAGCAAAACCGGCCGCGCCGTCGCCGGCTCCTTGCCTTGGGCCATCGCCCGCGCGTTCTCTTCCTCGAGCGCGAAGATATCGACCAGCTCGCCCGGCAGAAACTCGGTGTCCCCGGGCTCCTCGACCTTCACTCGCCGCAGCATCTGGCGGACGATGATCTCGATATGCTTGTCGTTGATGTCCACGCCCTGGGAGCGGTACACGCTCTGAATCTCCTGCACCAAGTACCCCTGCACGGCCACCAGGCCTTTGATGCGAAGGATGTCGTGGGGGTTCACGGACCCCTCCGTCATCTGGTCGCCGGCCGAGACCCGATCGCCGTCGGCGACCCGGATCCGGATGCCGTAGGCGACCGCATACTCGCGCTCGTCGTCCCGGCCGCTCACCACCAGCTTGCGCGCGCCCTTGTCCTCCGTGACATGCACCTTGCCGTCGATCTCGCTAATGACCGCCTGGCCTTTGGGCCGCCGCGCCTCGAATAGCTCCTCCACGCGCGGCAGACCCTGGGTGATATCGAACCCGGCAACGCCGCCTGTGTGAAACGTGCGCATCGTCAGCTGCGTGCCCGGCTCGCCGATCGACTGGGCGGCGATGATGCCGACGGCCTCGCCGATCTCCACGAGCTTGCCCGTCGCGAGGTTCCGGCCGTAGCACTTCGCGCAGATCCCGAACCGGGTCTTGCAGGTCAGCACCGACCGCACCGACACCGTGGTGACACCCGCTTCCTCGATCTCCTCGGCGACAGCTTCCTCGATCTCCTGGCTGGCTTCGACCAGCACGCGCTTGCCCCGGGGTGCCAGGACCTCCTCCGCGGCCACGCGCCCCATGATCCGGTCGGCGAGGGAGACCACGACCTGGTTGCCGTCCATGATCGGGGTGATCTCGACGCCGGAGGTGGTCTTGCAGTCCTCCTCCCGCACGATGACGTCCTGCGCGACGTCGACGAGCCGGCGGGTGAGGTAGCCCGACTCGGAGGTCCGGATCGCGGTGTCCGCCAGGCCCTTGCGCTGACCGTGGGTGCTGATGAAGTACTCCAGCACGGTGAGCCCCTCGCGGAAGTTCGCCTTGATCGGGAGCTCGATGATCCGCCCCGATGGATCGGTCATCAATCCCCGCATCCCGGCGAGCTGGCGGATCTGCTGAATGTTCCCCCGAGCCCCGGACTGCGCCATCATGTAGAGGGGATTGAATGGATCGAAGGTGTTGAGCATTTTCTTGGTGATCGTCTCGGTCGCCTCGGTCCAGACGTCGACCGTCTTCAGGTACCGCTCCTCGTTGGTGATCAGGCCGCGGCGGTACTGCGTGTCGATCGCGTCGACTTCCTTGTCGGCTTTGGCGAGAATCTCTTCCTTCTCTTTGGGGACCACGATATCGCTCATCGCGATCCCGCTCCCGCTCACCGTCGCGAAGTGAAACCCGAGATCCTTGATGCTGTCGAGCAGCTGGACCGTCTTGGTGGAGCCGAGCCGCTTGTACGCCTCCGAGACGATCTGCGAGAGGATCTTCCGGTCGCAGACCTCATTGATGAAGCGCAGTTCCTCGGGGATCGCTTCGTTGAAGATCACCCGGCCGACCGTCGTGTCGATCAGCTCCCCGTCCTGGCTGAGCCGCACCTTGATCTTCGCGTGCAGCGCGGCCACGCCGCTCTCGTAGGCCAGGATCACCTCATCCGGTCGGCTGAAGATCTTCCCCTCGCCCAAGGCACCCGGCTGCTCGAGCGTGAGGTAATAACACCCGAATACGATGTCGCGGGTCGGGCTCGTGATCGCGCGCCCGTAGGCCGGGGACAGAATATTGTACGCCGAGAGCATGAGGACCCGGGCTTCGGCCTGTGCGGCCGCGCTGAGCGGCACGTGCACCGCCATCTGGTCCCCATCGAAGTCCGCGTTGTAGGCCGTGCACACGAGCGGATGGACCTGAATCGCCTTCCCGTCGATCAGGACGGGCTCGAAGGCCTGGATTCCGAGCCGGTGCAGCGTCGGCGCCCGGTTGAGGAGCACCGGATGCTCGTGGACGACATCCTCCAAGACATCCCAGACTTCGGGCCGCGCCCGCTCGACCATGCGCTTGGCGCTCTTGATGTTCTGGCTCAGCCCTTTGTCGACGAGCTTCTTCATCACGAAGGGCTTGAACAGCTCGAGGGCCATCTCTTTCGGCAGGCCGCACTGGTAGAGGCGCAGCTTCGGCCCGACGACGATGACGGATCGCCCAGAGTAGTCGACCCGCTTCCCCAGCAGGTTCTGACGGAATCGCCCCTGCTTGCCCTTGAGCATGTCGCTGAGCGACTTGAGAGGCCGGTTATTCGGGCCCGTCACCGGGCGGCCGCGCCGGCCGTTGTCGATGAGGGCGTCCACCGCCTCCTGGAGCATCCGCTTCTCGTTGCGCACGATGATCTCGGGCGCCCCGAGAT
>DASSXJ010000198.1 GCA_035703895.1 bacterium
TCCGGGTCCGCGAAGGCGTCACCGTGATCGCCACCGGGCCCCTGACGAATCTTGCCGTGGCGCTGCGCCAGGCCCCCGACATCGCCCACCGCATCCGCGAGATCAGCATCATGGGCGGGTCAGTGACGTTGGGCAACAGCACTCCGGTCGCGGAGTTCAACGTCTGGTTCGACCCCGAGGCCGCGGACATCGTGTTTCGAAGCGGAGTGCCCTTATGGATGTGCGGGCTCAACCTCACCTGGCAGGCGGGCCTCGACTGTGCGGCGGTCGATCGTCTCGAGGGATTGAATACGGAGACGGCCAGGGCGATGGCCGCCGTCCTGCGCGTGTACCTCGGAAATCTTCGCGAGGGGTTTGGGGCTTCGTCCGCTTCGCTCCACGACCCCTGCGCCGTGGCCATTCTGCTGGAACCTTCCGTGATCACCTGGGTCCCGATGCACGTGGCCGTCGAGTTGAGAGGCGAGCACACGCGGGGGATGACGGCGTGCGACGCCCGTCACGTGCGCACATTCAACCCGGCCGCGATCGAGGGAGGTCCGCCCCGCGGGGCGCCTCCGAACGCCCACGTGGCTGTCGCGCTCGACCATGCCGGGTTCATTCGCCTGATCGAGGACGCGCTGGCCGCGTGCCCGTGACGTCGCGGCTACCGGACCGTTGACTGAACCCGGCGAAGCGCAAAAAGCTCGATCGGCTGCGGGGTGTGCCCCTGGAGCGCCAGGTCGGCCAGCACCTCGCCGACGACGCTTGCAAACTTGAAGCCGTGGCCAGAAAACCCGCCGGCGAAGACGACGCGCTCATGCACCGGGTGGCGGTCGATGATGAAGTGATAGTCCGGGGTGTTGGTGTACATGCACGTCGAGACAGATATGATCTGGCCGGCTGCGTCGGGCATGAGCTTCGCCAGGTGTGCGCGCATGCGCGTCTTTTCCTCTTCACCGACCTCACGGCGAATGGTTTGCGGCGTCGTGACTTCATAGTGCGCATGGTGGAAGCCGCACTTGAGACCCTGGCCCTCCAGGTATGGAAAGCCGTATGCATTTGTCCCGTGGTCCTCCCAGATATACACGGGTAACTTTTTGAACTCATCCCGGTGCGCGCTCGGTTCGAACCAGTACACGACCGCGCGGGTGACCTCGAGGGGAAGGCCGAGATCTGCCAAGACCTGGGCAGTCCACGGCCCCGCGGTGATCACCAACCGGCCTCCTTCATAGGTGCCTCGGGCGGTGCGGACGCTCACGCCCGTAGGGCTCGCGCTCCACGACTCGATGCGCTCGTGGAAATGGAGCTCCGCGCCCCCTCGTCTGGCCAGCTCGAGGTATGTGGCCACGCAGCGCTCGGGGGGAAGGAACCCCGCCTCGTACTCGAGCAGTGCGACCTGGTCCGGATGGGGGTGGAGCACGGGGTAACGCTTTCGGATCTCGTCGGGCGTGAGCATCTCATGGGGAATGCCGTGCGTGCGGGCGCTGAGGGCCGCCCCAGCGACCGCGCCGGAGTTGGGGGCTCCCAGATGGAGCGCCCCCGTCTTGGTCAACAGCGTGACGCCGGCCTCCTGCTCCAGCGCGTGCCAGAGATCGTAGGCGCGGAACAGCAGCGGGACGTAGTCCGGGCCTTCATAGTACGCTTGGCGGATCACGCGGGTCTGCCCATGGGACGAGCCTTGATCGTGGGCCGGCCCAAACTGCTCGAGGCCGAGGACGCGCGTTCCCCGTCGGGCGAGTTGGTAGGCGGTGGCGCTCCCCATCCCGCCGAGTCCCAGCACGATGACGTCAAACGTGGCCATTCCGGGCTGCCCTCCGTTCCGGGATCACCCGACGGTTCCACGGGCAAGCAGCCCGCCCCTCTCGATTCGCGCTGGGCGGCACGGGGCGGGTGGCGCGCACCGACCGGCGTCTGCTATACTCCTCTGGGCGGCCCCATCGTCTAGAGGCCTAGGACGCGGCCCTCTCAAGGCCGAAACGGGGATTCGAATTCCCCTGGGGCCACCACTCACACCGTAGCGCCCTCATTACGCTCCTGTCTCTGCCGGGCCTTGTACGTGTGTCGGGCCTCCGACCGCGAACGGTCATTCGCCTTGTGATGAGGCGGTGGGTGAGACTATTCTCATAAGCAAGCACTCGCCACGTCCTAAACAGACCCGCGCCGCTGGATGGTTGAACTTCAATTTCGCTGCGAGGAAGGGAGAATCTCGATATGAGCGCGATAGCGGCAAAGGACATCATCACGACCAAAGACGGCGTCACGATCTTCTTCAAAGACTGGGGCAGCGGGCAGCCTATCGTGTTTTCTCATGGCTGGCCGTTATCAGCCGACGATTGGGACGCGCAGATGCTCTTCTTTTCGCATCACGGCTTTCGTGTCATTGCCCACGACCGGCGCGGTCATGGGCGCTCGACTCAGACGGCAAACGGTCACGATATGGATCACTATGCCGACGATCTCGCCGCCCTGACCGCGCACCTCGATCTGAAGAACGCCATCCACGTCGGTCACTCCACCGGCGGCGGCGAGGTCGCCCACTATCTTGCGCGCCACGGCGAGAGTCGGGTGGCCAAGGCGGTGCTGATCAGCGCCGTGCCGCCGATCATGGTTAAGACCGAGGCCAACCCCGGCGGTCTTCCCAAGGAAGTGTTCGATGGTATTCAGGTACAGGTCGCCACCAACCGGGCCCAATTCTACCGCGATTTTCCCGCAGGTCCCTTTTACGGCTTTAACCGTCCAGGCGCGAAAGTCTCCGAGGGCATAATCCAGAACTGGTGGCGCCAGGGCATGATGGGAGGCGCCAAGGCACACTATGACGGCATCGTCGCGTTTTCCCAAACCGACTTCACGCCAGACCTCAAGAAGATCACGGTGCCGATGTTGGTGATGCATGGTGATGACGACCAGGTCGTGCCCTACGCAGACTCCGGGCCGCTGACGGCCAAGTTAGTCAAGAACGCAACCCTGAAAACGTACAAGGGTTTCCCACACGGCATGTGCACCACCCAGGCCGACACGATCAACGAGGACCTGTTGGCATTCATCCAGTCGTAACGCATGCACCTGTTCAGGCGGTCGCCCTTGACGGGGG
>DASSXJ010000199.1 GCA_035703895.1 bacterium
GGAGATGGTGATGCCGGGGGACAACGTGACGATGGAGGCGGCGTTGATCACGCCGATCGCGTTGGAGGAAGGGCAGCGGTTCGCGGTGCGGGAGGGGGGCCGGACGGTGGGCGCGGGGGTCGTGGCCAAGATCCTCGACTAACCCCCTGCCGCAGAGGGTAAAGACAACGGTGGAGGAGCACAGATGCCGCGCGATATCATCACTTTGGCGTGTACGGAGTGCAAGCGTCGGAACTACACGACGACGAAGAACAAGAAGAACACCCCCGATCGCGTCGAGCACAGCAAGTACTGCCGGTGGTGTCGAAAGCATACCGCGCACCGGGAGACGCGCTAAGGAGATCATGATCACACAGGGGCGTAGCTCAGTTGGTAGAGCGCCGGTCTCCAAAACCGGTGGTCGGGGGTTCAAGTCCCTCCGCCCCTGCCAGCCCCAGACCGGCGAGGAGGGTCTGTCGGAGGATGCGCCCGACCCCTTCCAACGTCCGGGCCGGGGTTCCGCGGTCGAGCACCGTCCAGATCAGAGCGTGATCCATGCCATATGAAGGGGTCGACCCCTGGAGATGGCAGTACTTCGCCCCGGTCGCCTGTCCTGACCATGTGGTGATCCCGATCGACGACCCCACGGCCTGGCGCCTCTATCCGGCATACCGGTACACCTTCAGCAAGCTCTTTATCTGTGACAGCCAAGGGATCTCCAATGGGCCCCACGGGGTCGGGCCCGCGTCGTTCCCCGTGTTCAGCAAGCCCGCCACCAACCTCCACGGGATGGGGATCGGGGGTCGGGTGATCCGTTCAGCGGTTGAGCTCGAAGCGCACTTTACGCCGGGGCACATGTGGATGGCGCTGCTCACCGGGCGGCATGTCAGCACGGACGTCGCGCTGGTGCGTGGTCGTCCCCGGTGGTGGCGCCACACGACGGGGAGGGCGCTCGCGCGGGGCATGTTCGATTACTGGACGATCCATGCCTGCCCGCGTCCTCGTCTGGAGCGCTACCTCGGCGGCTGGATCGGCCGGCATCTGTGCGGGTTCACCGGCATCGTGAACTTCGAGACGATCGGCGGCAAAATCATCGAATGCCACCTGCGCATGTCGGAGCAGTGGGTGGACATCAATGGACCGGGGTGGCTGGAGAGCGTTGTGCATCTGTACACGGATAACCGGTGGCGATTCTCGCCCCGGCAGAAGACCGGATACAGCGTTGTCCTCTTCGGCCGGCACGATCTCGTGTACACGATCGATCGGGGGGCGGTCGACGCGCTGCGGCGCGCGCCCGGCGTCTCGAGCATTCAGATTACCTTCGATCCGGCCAAGCCCCGCGAACAGCACGCCATGCCCCCGGGGGGGTTCCGGCTGGCGATCGTGAACTGCTGGGACCTTGCCGTGGGACTCGCCGTGCGCGAGCGACTCCGGCGCCTCTTTCTCCCGATCAGCCTCAATGGCTGGCATGTCCCCCAGAAGGACGAGCCGCCTCCACCTGACCGGAGGGTTCGGGCGGAGACCAGCCGCTGACCCTCCGGCGCCCTCCGCGGCCCCGCCGTTGACAGCCGGGGTGGCGCTGGTATAATAATCATAACCGGCAAGAAGTCTTTTTTTGTTTTGGAGGCAACTTCATGGCGCGCGCCAGCGACGGCGTTTCCGGATCTGCGCTCGGCAAGCCGGTGCGAGTCTCCCCGGCAGGGGCACCCGCGTCCGGGGGCGTCTCCACGAAGGGCCCGGACCGTCCGAAGACGGCGGACCGGGGATCCCGGCCGGGGCGGTTCCAGGTTCGACGAGTGGCGCGTCTGTGGGCCGTGGCCGTGCAGTTTCTCACCGATGTCCGGGCGGAGATGAATCGGGTCGCCTGGCCGGACCGTCAAACCGTCATAGCCTCGACGATCGTCGTGTTGTTCGTCCTCATGGTGACAGCAGCGTATCTGGCCGGGTGGGACTTCTTTTTCGCGCAGCTGTTCAGTTATCTCTTTAAACGCTAGCGCGGGCCGGCCGCGAGGGAGCGGAACCCATGGGGGACGAGCGCAACCGACCGCAGGGGGGCAAGCCGGACACGGCAGCCCTCATTCAGAAGCTGTTCCGAGACGAGCCCGAGGAACCCCGGCCGTCCGCCACGGTGGAGGAGGGGCAAGGGGCCGCGTCTTCGGTCGGCGTCGTGACCCCGCCTGACGCCGAAACGGCGGTCCTGGAGCCTGAGGCGGAGGCGGACGGTAGCGCAGCCACCGCGGAGGGCGTGGTCGAGACCCCCCCCGGTCTCGAAGATCAGCCCCCGGCTGCGCGCGATGGCCGCGCATGGTTCGTGATTCACACGTACTCAGGATATGAGAACAAGGTGCGGACCAATCTGGAGCGCCGTGTGGCGTCCATGGCGATGAACGAAAAGATCTTCCGGGTCCTCGTCCCGACCGAAGACGAGATCGAAGTCAAGGATGGAAAACGGCGGATCGCCAAGAAGAAGGTCTTCCCCGGATATGTCCTCGTCGAGATGCTGATGGACGACGACTCCTGGTACGTAGTGCGGAACACCCCCGGCGTGACGGGATTCGTGGGGTCGGGGAGCAAGCCGTTGCCCCTGCAGGATCGCGAGGTCAAGGCGATTCTCCGGCAACTCGGCGATGAGACCCCCAAGTTCCGGATCACCTATCAAAAGGGATCGTCGGTCCGCATCAACTCCGGTCCGTTTATGGACTTCAGCGGGATCGTCGATGAGATTCTCCCTGAGAAGGAAAAGGTGCGCGTGCTGGTGTCGATCTTTGGGCGCGAGACCCCGGTCGAACTGGATTTCGCGCAGGTGGAGAAGATCTAGCGCCGGCGCGCGTGCGGAGGAATCATGAAAAAGGTTGTCGCGATCGTCAAGCTCCAAATCCCGGCGGGCAAAGCGACCCCGGCCCCGCCCGTCGGACCGGCGTTGGGCCAGCACGGCGTCAACATCATGGAGTTCTGCAAAACGTACAACGAGAGGACCGCGCGCCAGGCCGGCACGATCGTCCCCGTCGAGATCACGGTCTTCGCGGACCGGACGTTTACCTTCGTCACCAAGACCCCACCCGCGTCCGTGCTCCTCAAGAAGGCCGCGGGGCTGGAGAAGGGCTCGGGCGAACCCAACAAAAAGAAGCTCGGGAAGGTGACCCGCCGCCAGATCCAGGAGATCGCTGAGACGAAGCTCCAGGATCTGAACACGAAAGATTTGCAGGCGGCGATGCGGATGATCGAGGGGACAGCACGCAGCATGGGCATCGAGGTCGGGTAAACCTCGGGGAGGCACGCACCATGGCGAATCATGGGAAGCGGTATCGAGAAGCAGCGAAGCTCATCCCCGAGGGGCAGTCGTTCGATCCCCAGGCCGCGGTGTCGCTGCTCAAGCAGATGCCGGCGACAAAATTTGACCAGACTATCGAGGTCAGCATGAGGCTCGGGATCGATTCGAAGCAGGCCGATCAACAGGTGCGGGGGACTGTAGTGCTGCCCCATGGGACCGGTAAATCCGTGCGCCTCCTGGTGTTTGCCAAGGGGGAAAAGGTCAAAGAGGCGCAGGAGGCCGGCGCCGATTACGTCGGGCTCGAGGAATACGTGGAGAAGATCCAGGGCGGCTGGCTCGAATTTGACGTGGCCGCTGCGGCGCCCGACGTCATGAACGTGGTCGGGCGGTTGGGTCGCGTGCTCGGCCCGCGGGGCCTCATGCCCAACCCGAAGGCCGGGACCGTCACGTTTGATCTGGCCCGGGCGGTGCGGGAGATCAAGGCCGGCAAGATCGAGTATCGGGTAGACAAGTTCGGGATCCTCCACGTCCCCGTGGGCAAAGCGTCGTTTTCGGAGCAGGCCCTGCTCGAGAATCTCAACACGTTGCTGACCGCGGTGATCCGGGCGAAGCCGGCGGCGAGCAAGGGTCAGTACCTCAAGAGCATCAGCCTGTCCGGGACGATGACGCCGGGCATCCCGATCGATCCGGCCAAGACGGCGGCGCTGGCGGTGGCAGGAGCAGCGTAGATTCGCCCTCCCACGGGTCATGCGAAGCGGCGTTTGACTCGCCGCATTGGCCAGGGTATACTACAGGCGCGCCGGCGAGACCGCGCGCAGCATACGCCGTAGACAACGGGTGCGCGCTACGCGCCTAAGGGTTCCGTAACCGCCCGTCGAGGCTCTCACCAGGAGGCTCCTTGTCTACGGGGGGTCTCTTTTGCTTGCCCTCCGCACGGAGGGTTTACACCCCGCAGGGGGTGCTTGCGCCGCGCATGAGGATTGAGGAGGATCGAATGGCGGACCCGAGGCCCGAGAAAGTCGCGGTGGTCGAAGACCTAGAACGCCGTCTCCGGGCATCGCAGGTGGTCATCCTGACAGACTACCGGGGGCTCACCGTGGATGAGATCGGTGCGCTGCGGGGCCGGCTCCGGGAGGCCAACATCGAGTACCGGGTCGCCAAGAACACCCTGCTCGCCATCGCCGCCGAACGGTGCGGGTACAAGGACCTCTCCCAGTTCCTCTCCGGACCCACCGCGGTCGTGTTCGGGCAGGACGATCCCAGCGTACCAGCGCGTCTGCTTCAAGAGTTCATCCGGCAGTATCGAAAGCTGGAGATCAAAGGCGGAGTGGTGTCGGGAGAGGCGCTGGACGCCGCCGGCATGCGCGCCCTGGCGATCCTGCCGACTCGTATCGAGTTGCTGGCAAGGACGGTCGGGATGATCCAGGCGCCGCTGAGGATGATGGTGTCAGTGCTCAGCGCTCCGGCGCGTGGGCTGGTGACCGCGCTCGACGCGCTGCGCGCGAAGCTTGAGGCGGAGGGTGGAGGGAGCGCACCGGAGGCCGCAACCGCACCAGAAGTCGCGACACCAGGGGGCGCGACCACACCAGAAGCCGCGACCGCACCAGAAGCCGCGACCGCACCAGGGGCCGTGACCGCGCCGGAAGCCGCAACTGCACCGGAGGCCGCGACCGCCCCGGCTGAGTCTGCGCCGGCCACCCCGGCTGAGGTTGCGCCGGCCGAGGGAACCGCATAGTTCCGACTTTGGGGATTGGGGAGGGATGATCCATGGCAGAGAAGATGACCGCAGAGAAGATGACCGCAGAGAAGATGACCGTTGATCAGATTGTGGATACGATCGGGGGGCTGTCCGCGCTGGACCTGTCCAAGCTCGTGAAGGCGCTCGAGGACAAGTTCGGCGTGAGCGCCGCGGCCCCGATGATGGCGATGGCCCCGGCGGGGGGAGCTGCGGGAGGCGCCGCGGCCGCCGCGGTGGAAGAGCAGACCGAGTTTGATGCGGTGCTGACGGCGATCGGCGACAAGAAGATTCAGGTGATCAAGGTCGTGCGGGAGCTGACCGGCCTCGGGTTGAAGGAAGCCAAGGACCTTGTGGATGGGGCCCCCAAGCCGGTCAAGGAGAAGGTCACCAAGCAAGAGGCCGAGACGATCAAGACCAAGTTGACAGAAGTCGGCGCGACTGTCGAGATCAAATAGACCCGGCATCCGCACAGGATGCCCCCACCGCCCCGGCCGTACTCGGCCGCCGGGTCACGGTCAGTTATTGCCCCTTGACGAAAAACCCTGGTCGGTGATAATATACCATTTACTGCGCTAATGCTGGTTACGAACCCACCGCGATCCTGAGGGCATTGCACACTTGCGCCCGTGCGCCGTTTTGACGTGATTTCCGCGTGGAGGCGAAACCCGTGAAGGGAAAGGCCGCACCATCCAAGGCCAGGACCAGGACTGCCGCATCGAAGAAGGGTGCCCGTGTCAAGACGGGTCCGCTTCGCTTTGTCGCCAAGGAGGTCGCTCGATCGAAGCTTCAGGGGTCACCAGGCCCCGGCGGCCGAAAGCGCCATCCTCGTTTGATGAGGACGATCGTGCTGGATACCAAGGCCGAGCGGGCGCCGGTGGCCGTGTTCCAGGCGCCTCCGCAGGCGGCCGAGTCCCACACCGGCGTGCGGACGCTCAAGGGGCTCGGCGAGGTGAAGGTGAGCCGGTACGGCAAGCGGAGCCGGGTTAGCTTCGCCAAGATCCCCGCCGTCCTCGACGTCCCGAATCTCGTCGAGATCCAGCGTGAGTCTTTCAAGTGGTTCTTGAAAGAGGGCATTCGCGAGGTCTTCGAGGAGGTCTCGCCGATCAAGGACTTCACCGGCAACCTGGAGCTCCACTTCGCGGTGGGCCGGCGGCGGTCCCGGACCCCTCAGGAAGACGAGCAGGGGGATCTCCGCCTGGAGTTCGACGGCTACCGGCTGGAGCAGCTGAAGTACTCCGTGGATGAGTGCCGCGAACGCGACTACAACTATAGCGCCGCGCTCAAGGTCCAGGTCCGCCTGGTGATCAAGGAGACCGGCGAGGTCAAAGAGCAGGAAGTCTTCATGGGGGACTTCCCGCTGATGACCGAGCAAGGGACGTTCGTGATCAACGGGGCCGAGCGCGTGGTCGTCAGCCAGCTGGTGCGGTCGCCGGGCGTGTATTACAGCATGTCCCCGGACCCCAATGGGCGGCTGCTCCCCTCCGCCACGGTGATCCCCCATCGGGGCGCCTGGCTGGAACTCGAGATCGACGGCAACAACATCATCTACGTCCGCATCGACCGGACCCGCAAGCTGCCGGTGACGGTGCTGCTGCGCGCGATCTCACAGGCCAAGACCGAAGATCGGCGGGGCGACCATCACGGGCTCACCGGCGACGAGGAGATCCTCAAGTACTACGGAAACGACAAGGCCGTCGCCGCCACGCTGCACAAGGACGACAGCAAGACCCCCGAGGACGCCCTGCTGGCGATCTAC
>DASSXJ010000200.1 GCA_035703895.1 bacterium
TGGACCGAAAGATGCACTTCGCGCCTTGGCCGCCTTGTCGAGATACACCGAGACGTCAATGTAGGCGATGAGGGCGACGAACGTCACAAACAACAGTGCCCCTACCACAATGCGGGTGACCGGCGATGCTCGGTCGTAAACGGTATGAAGTCTGTCCCACATCCTCGTATCCCTTCACGTCAGTCTCATAGGGTGTTTTTCCCCGTCCGCGGGGTGCTCAATCGCAGGCCGTCCTAGCGCGAGGCGTGCGCCTCCCCGGCGACGGGGCTGATCGCTCGACGGTACTCAATGTAGTGTGCGGTCTCGTCCGCGACCTCGCGGCCAAAGAGGCGCTCCACAACATAAAACGCCATGTCGATGCCCGACGCAACGCCCGCCGAACTGATGACTCCGTCGTCAACGACTCGGAGTTCTCGCTCGACGGTCGTTCCGGATGCTAGCGATTCCAGCAGGTCGAGCGCCGCCCAATGGGTGGTCGCACGGCGGCCCTCGAGGAGCCCGGCCTTGGCCAAGAGGAGCGACCCGGTACACACGGACGTCACCTGCCGGGCGGCTCTTGCGACGCGGCGTATCCATTCCAGCGTCTCTACATCGTCGAGGAGCGCCCGGGTCCCGAATCCCCCGGGAACCACGAGGAGGTCGATCCTGGGCGCGTCCTCGAACCCGTGGTGCGGGATGACCCGCAGCCCTCCCGTCGCAGAGACAGGGGCCTGGGATTTCGCGACGGTGAACACGTGGAACGGCGCACTGTCATCGGAGCGGCGCGCCTCCACCCCCGGCACGAGACGGGTTCGCGAGAAGACCTCGAACGGACCGGCAAAATCTAGGACCTCGACGCCGTCGAAGATGAGGATGCCGACGTTCCATCTGCTGATGGTATTCATGGCCATGCCCTCCATACTCTCGCTGTACCTGGGACCTCATTACGGACGGAAGCGGGGTAGTCCTGCCGCGTGCCGTATTGACGGTGGGTGCAGGAGAACACCGTCGTTGCGCCGTAGCGCGTGGGTGATCAACGAGGCAACCTGAGGGACGCGACGGTTCCGGAGACCGGGACCCCGGCCAGATGAGGGGGGAACACCATGTCGGAGTTCACCATGCCCTCGGATGGATCGACTACCCGTCCAAGGTTCGTGAGCCGGCGGGCCGTGCTACAGGCCGGGCTCGGTGCCGTCGGCGCCGCGCTCCTCGCCGCTGGCGCGGCGGATTCTCCCGCGGAAGCGGCGCCAGGGCCCACTGACGAGGCGGGCCTGTACGCTGAAGCGAAAAGGGAAGGCAAAGTCGTCTGGTGGACGGCCCACTACCAGCTCGACGCGGCCGAGGCCGTGCGCGACGCGTTCGTCGCCAGGTATCCCGGCATCGAGTTCCAGTTCATCCGCCAGACGGCCCAGGTGGTCTTTCAACGCCTGACGCAGGATCTCAAAGCAAGTGTGCATGAGGTGGACGTCTTTGCCAGCACCGATGAAGCGCATTATCTGGTGCTGAAGAAGCAGGGCGTCCTCGCGGCGTATACACCGCTCGGTATCAACAATCTCCCCAAGACCTTCCAGAATGTCGATCCCGACGGCACGTATCACGTGGGGGCGTTGGGCTTTGTCTTGATCAATTACCACACGAAGCTGACCACCCCGCCGCAGAAGTGGACCGACCTCCTGGATCCCAAGTGGAAGGACCATATCACGGTGGGCCACCCCGGGTTCTCGGGTTATGTCGGCAACTGGGTGGTGGCGATGTGGGACAAGTATGGTTGGGACTACTTTACGAAGCTGGCCAAAAACAACCCGAAGATCGGCCGGTCGATCAACGACACGGTGACCGATATCGTCAGCGGCGAACGCCTGGTTGGGGCCGGGTCGGATGGCACGTCTTTGGACAGCAAGGCGCGCGGCAACCCGATCAACATCCAGTTCCCGTCCGATGGCGCTATCCTGATCGTCTCGCCGGTGGCGATTATGAAGGACGCTCCCCATCCCAACGCCGCACGCCTCCTCGAGAGCTTCTACTACACGAAAGAATACTCGACCGCCATGACCAAAACGTTGAACTACTCATTGCGCAGCGATGTCCCTCCACCGAGCGGTGTCTCGATCGACCGGGTGAAATGGTACCGGAATAAGGCCGAGCGGCTGGAGAAGGGCGTCCCAGAAGCCATCGCCAAGTGGCGGCAGACCTTCGGCGTGTAGGCGTGTAGAGGAATCGAGCCCCTGTGTCGGTCGTTGCCCCGCCCCTGATCACACGCTACCGTCACCGGTTCGACCTCAGCGTGGGAACCTGGGCGGTCGTGGCAGCGGTCCTGCTCGTCATGGTGGCGGTACCGCTGGCGTGGATCTTCGTCGCCAGCGTCCACGCCGATCAGGACAATCGCCTCACCCTGGCCAATTACGCTGAAGCATTCACGAATCCGATCTACCTCCAACCGATCCGGAACTCGCTGGTCCTCGCCTCGCTGGTGGCGGTGATTGCCGTCCCCTTCGGGACGGCGCTTGCCTGGGCGGTCAGCCGCACCGACATGCCCGGCCGCAACCTGATCCGAATGTTGGTCTTTGCGGCCTTCGTCACCCCCTCGTTCCTTGGGGCGACGGCCTGGATCTTCCTCGCGGCGCCCAATTCCGGCTGGCTGAACCGAGGGTGGATGGCGCTCACCGGGGCGCCGAGGGGCGTCCTGAACATCTACTCGCTCGTCGGGGCCGTGTGCGTAATCGCCTTGTACAGTTTTCCCTACACCTTCGCGTTCGTCTCCAACGCGCTCGAGTTCGTCCCCTCCGAGATGGAGCGTTCGGCCGCGCTCCTTGGGGCCAACTGGCTTAGGACGACCTGGCGCATCACCCTGCCCCTCGTCCGCCCGGCCATCATTGCCGGCGCGCTCTTGTCGTTTCTCGAGGCGATCGCGGAGTTTGGCACGCCGGCATTCCTCCTGATCCCGGCCCGCCAGCAGGTCATCACGACGCAGTTGTATCTGTTCTTCCAATACCCGAACCGGCCCAATGTTGCGGCGGCCTATGCGATCCCGCTGCTGCTGGTCACGGCGGGCCTCTTCTTCATCCAACAGCACCTGCTGAGACGCGGCCGCTTCACCACGGTCACCGGCAAGGGAGGCGTCCGACAACCCTTCCTGCTGGGGCGCTGGCGCTGGCCGATCTTCGCGCTGTGC
>DASSXJ010000201.1 GCA_035703895.1 bacterium
TCGCCTACTCGGACGGCTCCGATCGCTCTCGGGCCTGGTGGGTCCTGGGGCCGGGCGATGAGCCCTTTCTCACGCAGACCCTTCAGGTGCACTTCGTGGAGCTCGCTCCCGGCGGCGCCAACCGCGGGCACGGCCACCAGAACGAGGCGGCATTTTATATCCTCGAAGGCCGCGGCTTCGAGATTCACGACGGCCGGCGGTACGACTGGGAGAAGGATGACCTCGTGATCGTGCACAACGATTCGGTACACCAACACTATAACGCCGACCCCGAGCGGCGCGCGCTGGCGCTGGCCGTGAAGGCGAAGGCGGCGTATATGTACCTCGGCCTCATTCAGCAGGGCCGGAGTGGCCCTGTGGCGGACGGCGACCGCTTCGGGCCGCCGGAAGACTGGTCCCGCCTGTGGACGCCGGGCGTCGATGCGCGCAAAAAGGTGGTCAAGCCTTCCGACACGCGCTGGGAGACCACCCGCGACGGCCGGGTGCGCGTGATCACCTCACCCGCACGCACCGACGTGCGCGTATTCAGCGTGGATGTCTATCAGCAGGAGATCTCCGGGGGCAGCCGATCGGCGAAACACTGGCATATGGCCGACGAGGTGCTGTATGTCATGGCGGGGCGCGGCTACGGCCTCGAGTGGGACGTGGAGGCCGAGATCGGGGAGCGGTACACCGCGCGCGTCGCCAAGGAACCGATCCGCTGGGAGGTCGGGCCGGGCGATTTCTTGTATGTGCCGCAGAACACCGTCCACCAACTCTTTAACGCCGATCCGGATGGTCCCCTCGTGCTGCTCTCCGCGCAAAATCGCCTGTTCAAGCTGTTGGGATACGACGCCATCGTGTACCTTGAAGACGCGCCGGAGTATGCCGGACGACCGCACGTTGCCGGGGGAGCACGGATCGGGACGTGAGCGTCCTGCGCAAACTGCCGTGACGGCGTCGCAGCCGCGGGGGCGCGGAACGCGCGCAGCTGAACGGACGAACGAACACGCGATGAACCGTTACCGGCTGGCCGTCGACACCGGCGGTACCTTCTGTGATTTCGTCCTCCTTGACGAAGCGACGGGCCGGCTCACCGTGCGCAAAGTCCCGTCCTCCCCCGATGCGCCGGCGCGGGCGATCTTTCAAGGGGTCGATGCGGTCGAAGCGCCGGCGGCCGACATCGTCCTGTTCCTGCACGGGACGACCGTCGGCACAAACGCCCTGCTCGAGGGTAAGGTCGCCCGGACGGGCCTGCTCGTGACGCGGGGCTTCCGTGGAATCTTGGAGGTCGGGGAGCAGGCACGCCCCTACGGGCGGCCGACGTTCGACCTGCTCTTCGATCGGCCGCCTTCCCTCTGCCCGCCCCGCCGGACGGCCGAGGTGGACGAGCGCGTCGGTGCGCGCGGCGAGGTGCTCCGCCCCCTCGACGCCGCCTCGGTAGACCGGGCGATCGAGCGTTTGGAAGCCGAGGGAGTCGACGCCGCGGCCGTATGCTTCCTCTTTTCGTTCCTGAGGCCGGAGCATGAACGGGAGGCGGTGGCGCGCCTGCGCGCACGCCATCCTGAGTGGTGGGTGACGGCCTCGTCGGAGGTGCTGCCTCAGATCCGTGAGTACTACCGCTTCTCGACGGCGGTCGCCAACGCCGCCCTCGGCCCGCAACTCAGCCGCTACATGACCGCGCTGGATGCGGGCCTGCGGGCCCGCGGTCTGGCACGCGCGCTGCGTCTCGTCATGCAATCGAACGGGGGGACAGCTACGTTTGCCCAGGCCGCCCGCGTCCCGGTGACGACGGTGCTCTCCGGCCCGGCGGCCGGCGTCACGGCTGCTGCGGCGATCGGCCTTCGTGCGGGCTGCGAGAACGTCATCAGCTTCGATATGGGCGGCACCTCCTGCGATGTGGCGCTCATCGAGAGGGGCCGTCCGAACATCACCACACGGGGTGCGGTGGCGGGCCGGCCGATCGCGGTACCGATGCTCGACATTCACAGCGTCAGCGCCGGCGGCGGGACGCTGGCGCGTGTCGACGGCCTCGGGGCTCTGCGGGTGGGTCCGGAGAGCGCGGGCGCCGATCCGGGCCCGGCCGCCTACGGGCGCGGCGGCGCGACGCCGACGGTCACCGACGCCGACGTGGTCCTCGGCTACCTCAACCCCGAGCGATTCCTCGGCGGCGGCGTGCGCCTCGATCCGATCGCGGCGGCGCGGGCACTAGAGGAACAGGTGGCCGATCCGCTCGGCCTGCCCCTGGCCGAGGCGGCCGCGGGGGTGGTGCGGCTCATCAACGTGCAGATGGCCGAGGCGGTACGGTCCATCTCCACCGAACGCGGCTACGACGTCAGCGCCTTTCCCCTGGTGGCGTTCGGCGGGGCCGGACCGGTGCACGCGGCGTTCGTCGCGCATGATCTCGGCATCCCCCAGATCATCGTCCCTCCGCATCCCGGCGCCACCTCGGCGTTCGGCCTCTTGCTCTCCGACGTGCGCCGTGACTACGTGCGCTCGCAGCTCAGCGGGCTGGACGCCGTGGCGCGCGCGGAAGTGGAAGGGGCCCTGGCGGACCTCGGGAGACAGGCCACAGAGGATCTCGCGCGCGAGGGATTCGGACCGGATGCGCGGCGCTGCGACTTCGCCCTCGACCTTCGCTACGCCGGACAGGGGTACGAGCTCACGGTCCCCGTCCCGGCGGGGAAGTTCCCGGCGACCGAGGTGCGTGCCGCCTTCGACCGCCTGCACGAGGAGCGGTTCGGCCACGCGGCTCCGAACCAGCCGGTCGAGCTGGTGAGTTATCGCTGCCAGGGCATCGGGTTGGTGCCGCAGCCACCCGCTCCAAGACTGAACGCGCTCCCGGGCACGCCCGATTCTCGAGCCCGCCGCGGTGCACGGCGCGCCTGGTTCGATGGCTGGGTCGACACGCCGCTGTACGATCGGGAGCGCCTCGGCGCCGGCGATGAGCTCTCCGGCCCTGCCATCATCGAGCAGTACGACTCGACGATCGTCGTGCCGCCGGGCTTCCGGCTGCGCTGCGACGTGAGCGGGAACGTGGTGCTGACGGCATGATCGATCCGGTGACGGTGGAGGTGCTCCGGGCGAGGCTCGACGGCATCGTGCGCGAGATGCAGCAGGCGCTCTTTCGGACCGGGTATTCGACGGCCGTGCGCGAATCCCATGACGCCTCCTGCGCGCTCCTCGATGAGGCAGGCGAGGTCATCGCCCAGCACACGGTGCTGCCGCTGCACCTCGGCGCGTTTCCCGCCTGCGTCCAAGGCGTGCTGCGCCGCTACCCCCGTCCGGAGCTGAGCGCGGGCGACGTCTTCGTCATCAATCACCCCTACGAGGGAGGAAGTCCCCATGCGCTCGATGTGGCCGTCCTCACGCCCATTCTTTCCCAGGGCGCGCTCGTCGGGTTCGCCGGGTCGATTGCGCACAAGCCCGACATCGGCGGGAGCGTTCCGGGATCGGGCTCCGGCCGGGCGCAGGAGATCTACCAGGAAGGGCTGCACCTCCCCGCAGTCCGGTGGACGCCCGAGGTCGAGTGTATCTTCGCCGCCAACAGCCGCACGCCCGAGTTGGTGACCGGCGATGTGCGCGGGCAGATCGGGGCGACGCGGCTCGGGGAGCGACGTCTTCTGGCCCTGCTCGACGCCTCTGGTGCCCACACGTTCAGAGCCGCCACGCAGGCGCTGGCCGAACGGACCCTGCGGGCGGTGCGACGGGCGGTCGCCGCCTGGCCGGATGGCGTCTACCGCGCCGAAGGGCAGATTGACGATGACGGCATCACCATCGGGCGGCCCGTCAGCATCCGTCTGGCCGTTGAGATCGCCGGCGACCGCATCCGGTTCGACTGGTCGGAGTCCGATCGCCAGACACGCGGTCCCGCGAACATCCGGCCGCCGCTGGTCCGGGCCGTCTGCTATTACTGTCTCAAAGTCCTGATCGACCCCGAGCTGCCTGTCAACCGCGGCCTCGCAGAGGCAGTCGAGACAACGTTTCGGCCGGGTACGCTGCTCGACCCCCGGTCCCCGGCCCCGGTGAGCTCGTATATGGCGACGGCGCAGATCTGCACCGAGGTGGTGCTCCGGGCCCTCGGCCAGGTGGCCGGCGTGCAGCGCATCGCGGAGAGCGGAGGAACCGGCGGCATCGTCCTCGGCTGGGCGGACGGCCGGGTGCAGTACGAACTGTTCGGTTCGGCCTTCGGCGCGCGCGCGGGGCGCGACGGAGTGAACGCCGTGGCCGTGCACGTCGGCAACAGCCGCGCCACGCCGGTGGAGATCCTGGAAAGCGAGTTTCCGGTCCGCCTGCGCAAGTTCGAACTCCGGGCCGACTCAGGGGGCGCGGGCCGCTGGCGAGGTGGACTCGGCGCCGTGCGCGAGTACGAGCTTCTCGACAACGCACGCCTCTCGGCGCGAATGGACCGGCACACCACCAGCCCGCGCGGCCTCGACGGCGGACACCCGGGGCGGCCGGGGGCGCTGATCGTCAACCCCGGGACAGAGGAGCGGCGCCTACCGGCCCGCAGCGGCGATGTGGAGGTACGCGCCGGCGATATTCTACGCCTCGAGCGACCCGGCGGCGGCGGCCTGGGTGATCCGGCGCAGCGCGATCCCGCGTCGCTCGCCGCCGATCTGCTCGACGGCTATGTCACCCTCGAAGAGGCCGCGCGCCATTACCGATATCGTCCAGGAGAAAGGAGAGACGGATGAAGCTGGAGGGCCGGGTCGCGATTGTCACGGGGGCGGGGCGGAATATCGGGGAAGCGATCGCCTTCCTGTTTGCCCATGAGGGTGCGCGGGTGGCCATCGCCGATATGGATCGGGGCCGAGCGGGCATGGTGGCCGATCGCATCAACGCGATCCGTGCGGGCGCCGCCCTGCCGTTCGTCTGCGATGTCTCGGAGAAGGACGATGTGCGGGGGATGGTCGCGGCGGTGGTGGCGCGCTTCGGCCACATCGATGTGCTGGTGAACAACGTCGCCATCACGGACCGCAAGACCGTCCTGGAGCTCGACGAAGACGAATGGGATCGGGTCCTGCGCGTCACCTTGACCAGCGTCTTTTTGTGCAGCAAGCACGTGGGCAGGCAGATGGTTCACCAGGACCGCGGTGGGAGCATCATCAATATGGCCTCCACGTCCGGCCACCGGGGCCGGCCGAACGCCACGGCCTACACCGCGGCCAAGGGCGGAGTGCTCAACCTCACGCGGTCGCTGGCCATCCAGCTCGCCCCCTATCGGATCCGCGTGAACTCGCTGACGCCGAACCGAATTGGCTCGCCGGTCGGCGAGGACAGCGTGCGGGAGGGCGGCAGCGTCAAGAACCTTGTGGGACGCAATGGGGTTCCTCTCGACGCCGCCAAGGCGGCCCTCTTCCTAGCCTCCGACGACGCGGAGTTCATCACCGCGGCGGACCTCCTCGTCGACGGCGGCGCACTGGCCGCTGCAGGCTTCTGAGACCCTACCCCTCCAGGTGCTGCGCGAAGAACCTCAGAGCACCATCCTCGTATTCCTCGATGAATTCTGTGACGAGCTACTGCTTGAAGTCCTCCACGGCGCTCCTCAGATGATGGCTCGAGTGGAGTATGCACGCTCTTGCTAATTATTATATTATTATATCATTCGTCGTTCACATCGCCCTTGTCGGGGGGTGCCTGCGATGACGGGGACGTCCAGGACAGGCCGCGCTGCCTGGCTCTGGTGTGTGCTGGTCGTTGCCGCCGTCGCGGCCGGTCCGAGCGCGCCGTGGTCGGCGGGCACGCCGGCGCCAGGTGGGCCGGCCGCGCAGACAGCGACGGCGCCGCCCGCCCTGATTCGGGTCACCATCGCCGTGCCCTCGGTGTCTGATCCCTTCACGGACGTCTACCTGGCGCGGGACCTGGGGATTTTCGCCCGGCACCGATTGGACGTCCAGATCGTCTCGATGAAGCCGCCGACAGCGTTCGCGGCGCTCCAAGCCGGAGAGATTGACTTCTGGACCGGCGCGGGCTCGGGGGCCAAGGCGGCCGAGACGGGCCGCCCCCTGCGGGTCGTGTTTCTCGCCAGCAAGGCCCCCGTCATGCTCGTGGTGGGCGCGAAAGACGTGACGGCGCTCGCACAGCTGCGCGGCGGAGCCGTTGCGGTCAAAGCGCCGCTCGACACCACGAGCCTCGTGACGGAATACCTGCTGCGGCGCGCGGGAGTCGCTCCGGGATCCTACACGCTCCTCTACGTCGGAACGACGGGAGCGCAGGTGGGCGTGCTCCAGAAAGGGCTGGCCGCCGCGGCAACCGTCGAGGTGGGCCCCGCGTTGAGGCTGGAGAAAGAGGGCTACAAAGTCATCGGGAATTCCCTGACCACGATGCGCCTCTTCGGCGCGGGACTCGTCACGTCGCTCGCCGAGATCCGCACAAAGCCGGACGTGATCCGGCGTGCCGTGGCGGCGGAGCGGGACGCGCTCCGCGTGATCCTCACCCGCAAGGACGCGGTCGTCGCCGTGCTCCAGCACGACTTCCACAGCTCTCCGAGCGAGGCGTCCCAAATTTACGACCTGCTGAAGGACACGTGGAATCCGACCGGAATCCCGCCCGCGGAAGCGGTCCGGACCGAGATCCAGCTCGACACCGAGGTGTTACAGGAGTCGCACGCGGGCCCGAACAGGCCTCTGCGGGAGAGCGACTTTACCGACCTGCAGTTTGTGCAGGGTGGCGGCGGGTGACCGAGGCGGTCGCAGAGGGCGGTATCACGGGCGTGGAGATTTTCGTGGCGCGGGCCGGCGAGATCGGGGAGGGAGAGCGGAAGCTCGTCCGCGTAGAGGAGTGGATGGTGGGCGTCTTCCGCTGGCGCGGCCGCTACTACGCCTACAAGAACCGCTGCGCCCATCAGGGAGGGCCGGTGTGCCTGGGGGTGCTGCTCGGCAAGGTGGAGGCCGTGCTGAGCGCCGACCGGGACGTGATCGGAGAACGGTTCTCCGAGCAGGAGATGCACCTGGTCTGCCCGTGGCACGGGTACGAGTATGAGATCTCAACGGGGATCTGCGCCGCCGCCCCCGAGCTTCGGTTGACGGCGTACCCCGTGGTCGAACGCGAGGATGGGGTCTATGTGCGGATCTGAATCGCCGGATGCGGCGGCCCTGGACGCGCAGCTCGATCGGTGGGCCGCGGCGCTCGACGAAGTAGATCCCGATACGATCCCGGACGCACTCGTACAACGGCTGCTCGCACTGGCAGTGCGGCTCTATGCGGCCAAGCTCGACTCGGATCAGACGCTCGAGCCGTTCCCGCCGGGCACGGTGCCGACCGCCACGGCCGTGGGACACACCGTCGGGCGGATGCTGAGAGCCGCGGACGTGGAGCTCTTCGAGCTGGTGATGTGGCAGCACCTCATCGACAAGCCCAAATAGCTCCACCGAGTGGGTCGAGCTGGAGGTAAGGAGATGCCGGAGCCGATCACAGCGGAGGCGCTCAGGACGGCGGCGCTCAAGGGCCGGGACCACGCGATGGACGTGGGCCGGCTGCTGGAGAACGCTGCCATCGAAGCATCGGCGCGTGCCTACTCGACCTTCCCGATTGTCGACGTGGATGCCCATCATTACGACTCGACCTATGCCCCCTGGACGGAGATCGTCTCCTACATCGAGGACCCGGTCATCCGCCGGCGTGCCGAGGTCTCCACCGGCCCGGCCGGGGCGGCCGGATCGATCCTGCCCCGCGGACCCGTCGGCGACCGCACGGTGGGGGGACGCATCCAGCGCTACGGGCTGAGCGCCGCGGAGAAAGCGGCCGAACCGCGTACCCCCGACATCGGTGTGGTCAAGCGCGCCATGGACGCCGTGGGAATCGATTATGCCATGCTCTTCCCTACTGCGCTCATCAACATGGGCATCCTCCCCGAGGTCGATGTGCAGGTGGCGCTCCACCGTGCCTACGCGCGGTGGATCACGGAACGGGTTCTGCCCGACGAGCCGCGGCTCTTGACGATGATCGCCTTACCCTTCAACGATCCAGACGCGTGCCACCGGATGGTGCAGGAGTTCGGCGACCGGCGGGGCGTGGTCGGGTACGTTGTCGGCAGCACGTTCCACCGGCCGGTCCATCATCGACACTACTCGCGGGTGTATGCCGCCATCGAGGAGCGCGGGATGCCGCTCGCCTTCCATTCCACGTACAACTGGCAGGACCGACTCACGGAACAATTCAACAAGTTCCTGTCCGCCCACGGCGTCGGCCGGACCCTCTATAACATCGTCCACCTGACCAACCTGGTGATCAACGGCATCCCGGAGCGCTTCCCGCGTCTCAAACTGATCTGGATGGAAAGCGGCCTCAGCTGGATCCCTTTCCTCATGCAGCGGCTGGACAACGAGTATCTGATGCGGTCGTCGGAGGCTCCCCTGCTGAAGAAGCTGCCCAGCGACTACATGCGGGAATTCTATTACACCGCGCAGCCGCTGGAACGGTCGAACTTGGAGTTTCTGGAAGCGACCTTTCGCGCCATCCGCGCCGACACGCAGCTGCTCTACGCGTCGGATTACCCTCACTGGGACTTTGACCTGCCGAGCGCGATCTACGATCTTCCCTTCCTTTCCAACCCGGTGCGGCGGCGGATCCTGGGGCAGAACGCCATCGAGCTCTTCCGCCTCCCGAATGCGAAGGCGGCCGCGCCGGTCTCGACGAAGGTAAACACGTGAGGCCCGTGCCCCGGGGGGATGAGTCGTGAGCCCGAAGCTCGAGGCCATCGACGTCACCGTCCGCTACGAGAACCCACGCACGGGGGTCACCACCCTGGCGCTGGAGCGGTTCACGGTGGACGTCCAGCCCGGGGAGTTTCTCTGCCTGGTGGGGCCGAGCGGGTGCGGCAAAACGACCTTCCTGTACTGCCTCGACGGGCTGCTGCCGTTGACCGAAGGGCGCATCCTGCTGGATGGCAAGCCGATCGCGGGCCCAGGGCGTGACCGCGCGATGGTCTTCCAGAGCCCGTCGCTGCTTCCCTGGCGCACGGTCCTACGGAATGTCACCTACGGGCTCGAACTGCAGGGCGTGCCGCTACGCCAAGCGCTCCCCCCTGCCCGCGAGATGATCGCTCTCGTCGGCCTCGAAGGGTTCGAACACTACCACCCCTCGGAGCTCTCGGGGGGGATGCAGCAGCGCGTCAACCTGGCGCGTGCGCTCGTCATGAACGCCGAGGTCATCCTCCTCGACGAGCCATTCGCCTCTCTGGACGCGCAGACGCGCGAGTTCATGCAGGCAGAACTCATGCGGATCTGGCAGCAGACCCGCCGCACGGCGATTTTCATTACCCACCAGATCAACGAAGCGATCTACCTGGCCGACCGGGTCGTCGTGCTGTCGGCCCGTCCCGGACGGGTCAAGAGCATCCTCCCGGTCGCGGTCCCGCGCCCGCGGGAGCTGCGCGTAAAGCGCACGCCGGCGTTCCTGGAGCTCGAGGATCACATTTGGAGCCTGATCGAAGAGGAAGTCCGCTTGAACCTTCGGAGCGTGGCGCATGCTTGAGGAGAAAACGCTGCCGGGCCGCGGCGAGAGAGCCGCCCCCCTCCTCCGCCGGCGCGGGGGCGGGAAGGTCTCCCCAGCCTTGCGCGCGCGCATCATCGGCACCACCGCGGTGACGCTCTTCATGATTGCGTGGGAGGGCGTCGTGCGGCTGCATATGATCAACCCGCTGTTTACGAGTTCCCCGAGCCGCATCGTGTCGACGTTCCTGCAAATGACGCGTGAAGGCGTCCTGGCCAAAGACATTCGGGTGAGCGGCACCGAGTTTCTGCTTGGGTATTTCGGGGCGGTCGTCGTGGGGATCTTGGTCGGCGTCGCGATGGGTTGGTACCGGGATGTGTCCGCGGCGCTGCAGCCGTTTGTCTCCGCGCTCTATTCGACCCCGCGCATCGCACTGGTGCCGCTGTTCATTATTTGGCTCGGCATCGGCATTTGGTCGAAGGTCGCGGTCGTGTTTCTCGTGGCTGTGTTCCAGGTCCTCATCAGCACCGAGGCCGGTGTCCGCGCGGCCGACGAATCGCTCATCCGCACCGCGCGCTCCTTTGGCGCGAAGGACCGGCAGATCTTCACCACCATTGTCCTTCCCGGCGCGGTGCCGTTCCTGATCGCGGGCCTGCGCTTGGGCCTCGGGCAGGCGCTGGTTGGCATCGTGGTCGGCGAGCTGTACGCGGCGACCGCGGGGATCGGCTACGAGATCGCGGTGGCGGGGGAGACGTTTCAGACCGACCGAGTCTTCGTGGGCATCGTGATCCTGGCGAGCGCGGCGATCGTCTTGATGTGGGCGCTGCGCCAGTTGGAGCTGCGGTTCGAGTCCTGGAAGCCCCAGCGGCAGACGTAGGGACGATCCGCAGAAGCTACTCCGTCACTGGCCCCCACGCACCGTGAGGAAGCCGCCCCTCAGACTGGGAAGCGCGGTGTCGTTCCCGCTCGACGGGGTGATTCGATCCGCCGTCTTTTGATCAACGAGCACATCCGCAATTTTCGAGCTCGCCGCCCCAAGGAGCGATAGGTGGCGGACGTCTCCAAGATCTACCTTCATGACGAGGCGGTCGGCCAGGCCGGGCACACCGGCGCCGCCGTTGATGGGCAACCCGAGCGCGCTGGCCGCGAGCACGATCCCATCGCCGGGCCCGGGCGAAAACCGAGCCCCCGGAAGCTGACCCGTGATTCCGGCCCAGGTTCCCCGGCCATCGGGGTCGGGTTGCCGGTTGCCGAAGAAGGCGTAGGCCCGCACCCTCTCCGGTAGAGCGTGGGTGTTGAGCTCGGCCAGCACGGGGTTCTGAGCGTTCGGCGGGAAGCCCCATGGCGCTCCGGGAGCGGGACGCCAGAACGGAAACGTCGGGAGCATGCTGCGGGCGGCCGGCGTCCCCGCCCATGGGGCGGCCAGGGGATACCACGCGTCGACGTAGGACATGACCGCCCCCTCGTTCGGCACTCCGACCATGACGAACCGGTCCACGAGACGGTCCCATCCGGGCTCGAACGCCAGGTTCCAACGGGCCATGAGGCCCCCTAGACTGTACCCCACAACGTTGATACGGGCGGCGTACGACGCGGGGAGCACGACGTCGCGGACGTAGGCTGCCAGGGCCCACGCAGCTTTTTCCAAGTCGAGGCTGCGAGAGGGATAGGTGAACCAGAAGAGGTTAGGCGAGGCTCCTCCGGCATCATACCCACGCTGACCGAGTACGGACATGATCGCCTGGTCCGGCTTCCCGGCCATATCGTTCAGGTAGCCGGGAACGATGACGGTGGGCAGCAGCAGCACCCCCGTCTGGCGCGCGGTAGCCACCTCGCCGCCCTGGCGCACGGTGAGCTCGATGGCGACGGGCGTGTTCTCTGTGAACGGCGGGACCGGCGTGAACTCCGCCACGGAGGCATCGCCCCCGATTCGGACCCTGCCCGCGGGAAGGTCGAAGAACGCGGGGATGCGAGACGCGGTCAAAGGTGATTGCGGCCCCTCGACCGTTTGACCGCCTAGGGTGGCCCTTCCCTCGATGGTGGGCCGGAGTTCGGGCTGGAACCCTGCGATCGCCACGTTGAACCCCACGCGCCCCGAGGCGATCATCTGCAGGCGTGAGATGGTCACGGCCAACGGGACCGCCGCCTGGCCGTTCGCGGCGTACAACGATGCTGCCAGCCCCCCGCTCAAGGCGATCGAGAAGAGGAGTCGCCACATCTTCGCTCACCTCGACCCCCGGTGCATTTCAGCCTACCTGTACTTGGCGTAGATGCCCTTGATCTGGCCCAACCCCCACTTGATCGAGCCCTCCAGGCTGTCCCCGTGACAATATCTCGCCAGCATGTCGGGAAGCACGAACGTCGCGAGGACTTCGGCCGCAGGCGCCGCCGCGGGGCCCGGATACCCGAAGACCAGCCCCACCTTGTCCCAGTCCTGCATCAGCTCGAGCTTGGGCAGATGCTTCTCGATGCCGGGCATCGGCTTCGCATACCACTTCTTCAGATACGGCATGTTATAGCCCTTGCTCGCCTCCATCGAGAACTTGAGGTCGCCGCCATACTGCTCGAGGAACGCCTTCGCTCCCGCCTGGTTCTTCGAGAAGTTCCAGATGGAGAGGACCGTGACGTCGACGACCGCGGCGCTCCGCGCGGGCCCCTTTGGCTCTGCGCCGGGGACGGCGGCGTTGATCGAGTTGAACAACGTGGGGTTGCTATCCTCGACGGAGAAGAGGGACGAGAGCGCGTCGTGGATGTAGAGCGCCACCCCTGAGTCTAGATACCGGTTGTCGGAGACGTTGTCCCAGGAGAACACCTCCGAGGTCATGCCCTCCGACCACAGGGCCTTGCTGAACTGCATCGCCTCGCGGAGGGCCTTCGAGTCCCAGGCGACTTCCTTGCCGGACGGGTCGGTCTCATGCACCCCGAACGCGTAGAACACCGCCCGCCAGTTGTGGTTGGCGTCGTTGCAGTGGGAGATGGCAAACCCGGTCGGATGGCCTTTAGACTTCCCGATCCGCGCGGCAGTGCGCATGTTGTCCCAGGTGGATGGAGACGGCAGATTGTATTCCTTCCACAGGTCCCCGCGCCACATCACCGGGATCGGAATATAGAACTCTGGGACCGCGTACCAATGCCCGTTCACCACGGAGAGGTTGGGTGCCATCGGGAGCCAGCCGCCGCCGGCCTTGCCGAGCTTCTCGCAGATGTCCGAGACGTCCACCATGTGCTGGTAGTACAAGGTCGTCTGGATCTGCCCGTTCATCTGGAAGATATCGTGCCCCGCGCCCGCGGCGAGCTCGGAGGCGATGCGGGCCGGGAGGTCGTCGATGCTGATGTGGTCGACGCGGACCTCGACCCCGTTGTCCTTTCCCCACTGGACGGCATACTGATCGAAGGCTTTGTCGTACGCGGGCACGAAGTGGCTCCACGTCAGGATCCGGAGCGCCGTGCCCTTGATCTGCGCGGGGGCCACTCCGACGTCCCACGGCGCCACCCGCCCGAGCGCCGCCGCGGCGACCCCGGTCCCTGCTGCCGTGAGGAATTGACGCCGGTTGAGCTTCTTGCGCGGGCCTGATCTGAGAACGCGGTCCATTCTCGAGTCCCTCCCCCTGGCTCCGAACTGGAGCCTCAGTTCTCCCAATCACTACCACAGGTTCGCGGGAGGTTTCCCCTTCATACCTCTCTGAACCTCCTCCAACTTTCTGCAAGGCCCGCGACAGAACTCCCGCAGAGCTTCGCATCCATACAACCGTCCGTCGAAAGTGTGTTGCCCGGCCGGCCCAGACGTTGCATGTATCACTCCTCCATAGAGTCGGGCCAGTCGCGCAGTTCGGCCAGGACCGCCTGCTCGATTTGTCGGAGCGCATCGGCCTGCGGGCCGGTCCACTCGTAGGCCAGCGGGGAGACCACCACAGGCGCCCATGACTGGTCTTTGACCTCGGTGACCGCCATCTCCCACAGCGCGATCGGAAAGGGGGCCGCGGCGATCCGCGCGCGCCGCATCTGCGCCGGGCCCTTGATCAGCGCCAGAATGTTCTCCCGGCCGATCACCTGCAGCGCCGCCTTGCCGTCGCGTTCGAGGTTGGCCAGCGTCCTGCTCCCGTGGTCGACCCCGAACCGCACGCGATCGGGAGCGACCGCCACGGCCCACGTCATCGCGGCGTGGCCCCACCCGTCCGCGCCGACGGTCAAGAGCACCACCGGAGAGCCCGCGCGGAGCAGGCCGGCGAGCCGGTCGGGCAGGGTCGCCTTCGCCACGGTTGACCCGGTGTCGCCGCCCGCCGGCGCTAGCGGGCCCGGCCCGTGGCGGCGGTCCGCGCCGGGTCCACCACGGCCGCGAACCCGTACTCGGCCCACCGCGTCCGGGCGCGGGCGAGATCCTCGGCCGGCGGCAGTGAGGTCGCGGGATACGTGTGCTTCCGTGTAGCATCGATGCCCATCTTCGAGGAGAGCCGCCGCGAGGGATCCAGCTGCGTCACCTCCTCGGCGGCCTGCGACGGATCGAGCCGGACCGATGCTGTGTTGGGGATGATCGCGATGTCCTTGTGGGGCTGGACCCTCCAGGAGAGCGCCCAGTTGAGCTGGAACGGGTCGCGCACGTCGATGTCGTCGTCCACGACCACCGTGATCTTGCCGAGCGCGGGATCGACGGCCCACGCCGCCCACATCACCTGCTGCGCCTGACCGGGATACTGGGGACGGATCGAGATCGCGAGATACGCCGCGACCCCGCCCGCGTGCAGCAAATGCACATCCTTGACGGGAAGGCGGAGATCCCTGAGGTGCTTGAGGATCGCGCACTCCCGCCCCCATCCACGGATGCAGCTCGACTCGCTCGGCGGCATCTGGCTCAGGAACGCTTGGAAGATGGGGTTCCGGCGGTGCGTGATCGCCTGCACCTCGACCACATAGGAGTCGGCCTTGGGCCCCATGTACCCGGTGTACTCTCCAAACGGGCCTTCCTCCTCGAGATCGGGCAGGATCTCTCCCTCGATCACGATCTCAGCGGTGGCGGGGACCGGCAGGTCGCTCGTGACACACGAGACGACATCGAGCGGGGCGCCACGCAAGCCTCCCGCCACGGCGAGCTCGTCCACGCCGTACACGATCCGCGACACGGAGCACAGGCCGACCTTGGGGTCCGGACCCAGGACGATCGCCACGGGCACGCGTTTGCCGGCGAGGCGCTGGGGCTCGACCTGCTGACGCGCATGCTGGAGGAAGTTGACCCACATCCCGATCTTGCGCGGCCCCTTGATCTGGCAGCGGTAGGTCCCGACGTTCAGGATCCCGGTCCCCGGATCCCGAGTGATCACGCAGGGAGCCGTCAGATACGGGCCGGGGTCGTGCTGGCGAGTCCAAATCGGCACCGGTAGCTCCAGCAGGGTGGCCGCGTCCCCGCGCTTCACCACGTCGTGAACCGGACCGGCATCAACCCGCCTGGGGGGGATCGGGTTGCGCTGCGCGTGCGCCCACTTCTCGGGGATCCCCTCCGGCTCGGTCTCCAGCGCCAGCGCGTACACCCACCGTGACGCTCCCAGCACCCCGACGCACAGCGGGATGTCGTGGCCCCCGACACGGTCAAACATCAGGGCCGGCCGCTGCTCCTCCGGAATGTCCTGGAATGCCAGACGGCTGACCGCGGCGACCTCCCACGTCTTGTCCACCTCCGAGCGGACGTGGTGGAGCCTCCCGGCACCCTCCAGGGCCTTGAGAAACTCGCGCAGATCATGGTACGGCATGCGTGTACCCTCCGATGTCGCGCGCGGTCACGGCGAGCGCCGGCCATCGAGGTGGAGAAGACCTGCCGCCGTCTCTCCCAGAATGGCCGCCGCCGCCCCGCCGGGCAGCCCGAGGGTTCGGACCAATCCCGCGTACTCCTGGATCCCCGCGAGGCCTTTGCCCGTCTGGGTGGTCGCTCCCGTGAAGTCCTGCGGATAATCGGTGGCGAAGACCAGCCGGTCGGGCCGGATCCCCGCGACCGCGCATCGAAGCGCGACGGGCCCCCCCTCGAACCCCGCCGTGTCGAAGTAGAGGCGATCGAACGATTCCTCAAACGGCCGCCGGAGCGTGCCGAACCGTCCCGCCTTGGCCGCAAGCCGTTCTTTTACCGCGGCGACGCCACCGCCGAAATGCGCGAAGACGAGCTTCAACGTCGGGTATTCCTCCATCATGCGCCCGGCGATCACCCGGGTCACCGCCACTTGTAGGTCAACCTCGCGGCCGATGATCCGGGCCAGGTCGTACTCCCCGAGGAGCGCATAGCCCACCGGGATCTGGGCAGGGTGCACGAAGACCGGCAAGTCGTGCGCAACAACCTTCCTATAGAAAGGCGCGAGCGTAGGCGCGTCCAGGGACAGCCCGTTCACCTGGGAGGCGATCGTCGCTCCGCGGAGGCCCAACTCTTTCGTCGCCCGCTCGATCTCGGCCAGCCCTGCCGGCTCGTGCACGGGGGCATGCGCCAAGCCGACAAACCGGCCCGGGTACTGCCGCTCGATGTCCGCCAGCCGGTCGTTGATCAGCCTGCAGTCCTCGAGCGGCGCGTCCCAGCCCAGGTTGCACGAGAGCACCGCCAGATCGATGCCGGCCAGATCCATGTCGCGGATCTGACCGTCCATGTCGTAGAGCTTCTCGTGCAATGTGAGCTTGGGGATGCCCCCCTCGATCAGGTTCCGCCGCTCCCCGGGGGTAAAGCCCCGGCGGGTGACCAGTTCCAGGGGCACGAAATGGTGCTGGAAATCGACGATCATGCCATCACTCCGGGCGGATCACGACGTCCACGACGGCCGGCCGCTGCTCCTCCTTCACGACCCGAAGGGCCCGCCGCACGGCGGGAGCGATGAGCGCGGGATCTTCAACCGGACCTTCACCGTGCACCCCAAACGCGCGAGCCATCCCGGCGAAGTCCACCGCCGGGTCCTCGATCCGGATCCCCACCACCCGGTTCTCGACCGGCCGGTTCCTCGCCCGGGCCACGAGCGCCTGATGATTCTCGTCGTTGAAGTACGAGCGGTTGTTGCAGATCACAAAGAGGAGGGGGATCCGGTGATGGGCGGCCGTCCAGAGGGCGCTCGGCGTGTACAAGAGATCGCCGTCGGGCTGCAGATCCACACACACTCTCCCGGTCCCGCGGTGGGCCAGCGCGACGCCGATCGACGCGCCCGCGCTGTACCCCAGCCCTGCGCCGCCGCTGGAGCCGAGGTACTGGTCCGGCCGGGTCCACTCCCACAAGGTCCTGGCCCAGCCGTCGAGGGTGCCGTTTGCCAGCACCCAGTCCTCACCCCGAAGGACGTCCCACACCTCGGACGCCAGGCGCGACGGCGCGATCGGCCGGTCGTTCCAGGACTCCTCACACGCGGTCCGCGCATCCCGGCGAAGCGCGTCGTGCCTTGCCCGCAGGTGCTCTGCGCGAGCCCGCCGGATGGGGGAGTCCGCCTGTCCCGCAAGGAGCGCGACCAGCGCCGGCAGGGCGACCGCGGTGTCGGCCAGGATCGGCACGTCGGTCGGTGCGAGACGCTGATAGCTCGTCACCCAGCTCCTCACGCCGAGCTCCGACAGCGTGATATGGATCACCTTGGCGGACTCTGGCAGAATAGGTTCCGACCGCCGGGTCAGGCGATCGGCGCGCGCGAGGGCGCCGTGAAGATCCAACACATCCAGCCCGAGCACCACGTCCGCTGACGCGAGCAGCTCCCCCTCGGCGCCCGTCAGGTCGAGCGGGTGGGTGCTCGGGAAGTTGAACCGTCCGTGCTCGAAGAGGTCGATCACGGGTGCCGCGAGGCGCTCCGCCAGCCGGACCAGGTCGGCGACGGTCGCGGGGTTCCGGCCGAGGTACTGGGCGATGATGACCGGCCGCTCTGCCGCGCGCAGCAGTGACGCGGCACGATCCAGCGCCGAGGCATCGGCCTGAACGGCGGACGGGGGCGCATACCGGGTCACGTCAGGAACCGGGATCGGTTCCGGCAGGACCATTTCCTGGAGTTCCGCGTCGAAACAGAGATACACCGGCCCCTGCGGCTCGGTCAGCGCGATCCGGTGGCCGCGGATGATCGCTTCCGGAACCGAAGGGAGGCTGGCCGGCTGGTCGTCCCACTTCACGTAGTCCCGCACCTGATTCCCTTGTACGAGCGCGGTGTGGATCCAATCGATCCACGGCCGCCGCTTCTCCACGGCCATCGGGCCGGTCCCGCCCAACACCAGCATCGGCACGCGGTCGCACCAGGCGTTGAAGATCGCCATGCTGGCGTGCTGGAGGCCCACGACGTTGTGCACGATGGCCGCCATCGGCTTTCCCGCGGCCTTGGCGTAGCCGTGCGCCACCGCCACCGCGATCTCCTCGTGGCAGCATTGGATGATGCCCGGCTGTTCGTTGCCGCCATAGTTGACGAGGGAATCGTGCAGCCCCCGGAACGTCGCCCCCGGGTTGAGGGCCGCGTACTCGATGCCGAGGTCCCGGAGAACATCGACAATAAGATCGGATCCGTATGCGGGACCCGAGCCGCGGCGTTGCTTTCCACTCATGCGTCCGCCCTCCTCACCGCTTCCTGAAAAAGGCGCCGAACTCGCCACGCCACCGCCCGAGCTGCTGTTCGTCCAGGTCCCGCATGAGCCGGATGTGGAGCGCCCCGGCGTCCTTGATGGGCGGGTAGATGCCGGGCACGAGGACAAACTCCCCCGCCTGCGCCAGCGCCAGGAGGCCGAGGCGGGAGGTGAGGAGATCGATGAACAACCGCGCGGCGTTGGGATGGAGCGGCCGGGCGGCCAACGCGACGTTATGGACCTCCGCGAGCACCGGGTTGAGGCGGACGTAATCGAGCGGGGCTCCCTGTCTGCCCATCACGTACACGTACTTCACGTAGCTCAGGCCCAACGGGTACTCGCCGGAGGCGACTTTCTGCATCGCCGGATCGAACGAGTCGACCAGGACGGATTGCGCCGCGAGCCGTTCCACAAATGGCCGGTACTCCGAACCCATAACGCTCTGCAGATTGGACAGCCAGACCGCCGAGGTGATGTGCTGGGTGGGGTCGGGCATCACCACCTTGCCCTTCCACTTCTCGCTCAGGAGGTCGCTGAGCGCCTTGGGGGCCTCAGCTGCAGGGACGAGCCGGGTATTGTAGAGGATGCTGATGACGACCGCCCGGTAGGGAGGCGACAGTATGCCGTCGCGATCGAGGTGTGATGCGGGGAACGCCGCGTACGAAGGCGACGTGTACCTGCCGAACGCCCCCTCCCGCTTCATGATCAGCATCGGGCTCAGGTTGGTGAGGACCACGTCGAACTGCGGTTTCCCGGCCCGGACTTCGGTCAGGACGCGGTCCAGGAGCCGGTTCGTGGCCAACCGGAAGTACTCCACGGAGATCCCGTACTTGTCCCGATAGAGCGCCTGGATGACGTCGAAGATCGGCGACTCCATGGAGCCGTAGACGGCGACGCGCCCCTCCTGCTTGGCCCCGGCGACGAGGTCCGTTTGGGCCTGAACGGGTTGGAGGCCGACGGCGGTGGCCATCCACATCACCCCGCACAGCGTCCATTTGCGCCACATGGATCGTCCTCCTCGCATGCATGTGCGGTGCACCTTCACCGGCACGACGCGCGTCACCTGTCGAGGCGGCCGTAGCGTCGAGCCACGACGATGAGCACCGCAGAGATGACGCTGATGAGCAACCCCAGCGCGCCCACGGATCCCGCCTGGCCGTCGAGCCAGAGGTAGTAGAGCAGCGGCCCCACGGGCTCGGACGAAGGGGTGTACAGGAACAGGGACAGGCTGAACTCACGCATGAAGATCGTCGCGAGCACGATCCAGCCGGCCACGAGCCCCGGGCGCATCAGAGGGATCAGCACGCGCCGGAACGTGGCCGCAAACCCCGCTCCGCTCGTCCACGCCGCCTCTTCCATCTCTCGATGGATCTGGATGATCGTGCTGGTGACGGACCGGAGGCCGTAGGGGAGGAATCGGGTCACGTAACCGATCAAGAGGATCCAAATCGTGGCATAGATCGGGAGCGGCACGTTCACGTACGCCCAAAGCAACCCGATGGCAAAGGCGGTGCCGGGAAACGCCCACGGAAGGAACGTCAACCCTTCCAGCACACCGCGGCCGGCGATCTTGGTCTTGACGGTGACGTAAGCGATCAGCGAGGCGAGCAGCATGGCCGCCGATGCCCCCGAGATCGCAAGGAAGAGACTGTGCCCGAGCGCCCGGTACACACGGTCGTTGTGAAAGATGCGTGTGTAATGGACCAGGGTCGCGTGCTGGAGTGTCTCGAGCGTGGGGACCTGGTAGAAAGGGAGGATGGAAATGAAGAAGAGCATCCCCACGGGGAGCACGACGATCAGGATCAGGATGGCCGCCGCTACGGCCGAGGCCGCGAACCGCCACGGGCCCAGGTCGATCGCGTGGGGCGCATATCCCCGACCGGTGACGGTGGCGAACGCCTCGACCCGCGACGTGAAGCGGCGGTAGAGGGCCACGAAGATCAGGGCCACGGCAAGCAGGCTGACTCCGTAGGTGGCGGCGAGGTTGTAGTTGGGGGGGTACGCGGCCAGCGCTTCGCGGAAGATCTTCGTGGTGAACAGTTCGATCCGGGCCGGCAGGGCGATGATGGCGGGGGTATCAAAGCTCTCCAAAGCCCGCACGAAGTTGAGGGTGGCCGCGGCGAGGATCGCCGGGCGCATGAGCGGCAGGGTCACCTGCCGGATGACCTGCCAGTGGCCCGCGCCGGCGGTGCGCGCCGACTCCTCGAGGGCCGGATCCATGTTGCGCATGGCGCCGCTCACGATCAGGAAAGCCAGCGGCGTCAAGACGAGGCCCTCGACAAAGACGAGGCCCGGGAGCGAGTAGATGTTTAGGGGACCCTGCGTGACGTGGACGATGCCCCGCAGCATGACGTTCAGGAGCCCCACGGACGGGCTCAGGAGCAGCGTCCAGGAGATGGCGATGAGGAGGGGCGGCAGGATGTTGGGGATAATCGCCGTCAGTTCGAACACGCTCCTCAGGGGGGCGTTCGTCCGAACCGTCACCCAGGCGAGCGCGAGCGCGAGGAGCACCGAGAGCGCCGAAGCCCCGAAGGCAAACACGAAGGAGTCGAGCAGCACGGTGAACGTCCCGGGGTCGCTGTAGGCCGTGATGTAGTTTGCAAGGGAAAGTTTCCCCGCCTGACCCAACGGCGCCGTGGTGAAGCTGCCGTAAAAGAGCATGGCGGTCGGGTAGAGACTCAGAAAGGCCAGCACGACCGCCAGCCCGATAGCCGGGAGCGGGAAGGCACTCCGCCACCGGGCCGCGGCCGGCCCCGCCCGGGGAAGCGCGAGGAGGCCGGCCTTCATCGGGCGCGCGCGCGGCGGCGGTTACCTTGCGACAAAGAGCGGGCGGAACTCGGCCGCCCATTTCTTGAATTCTTCGCTCGTCAGATCATCGAACACGACCGCGTGAATCGCCTCCGCGTCCTTGATCGGGGGATAGATGCCCTTCGCGGTCACGAACTCCCCTTGGTCGGCCTCGATCTGCATCCCCTCTCGAGAGATCAGGAAGTTCTCAAACAGCTTGGCCGCGTTCGGGTGCGGGGCCCTGGCCGCAAGGGCCGCGGTGTGCCCCTCGGAGAGCATCTTGGGCAACCGAACGTAGTCGAGGGGGGCGCCGTCCTTGCCGTAGAGGCGGACGTACTTCACGTACGTGATCCCGGCCAGCGCCTCGCCCGAGATGATTTTTTGTACCGCGGGGATGAAGGACTCGACGACGATCGGTCTGGTCTCGGCGAGCTTGCGCACGAGGGGAAGCCAGTCCGCGCCGTACAGCTTCTCGAGATTACGCAGCCACTGTTCGGTCGTGGGGTGCTGCGTGGGGTCGGGAATCACCCACTTCCCGCGCCACTTGGGGCTGAGGAAGTCCTCGAGGGCTTTCGGGGCATCCTCGGGCTTCACGAGTTTGGTGTTGTAGAGGATCCCGATAAGCGCCATGCGGTAGATCGGGGACAGGACGTTGTCGGGGTCCTTGGTGCTCGCGGGGAAGTTGGCGTTTTGGGGCGAGAGGTACTTGGCGAACACCCCTTCGTTCTTCAACAACCGCATGGGACCGCGGTTGGTCAGCACCACATCGAACGACGGTTTCCCGGCGCGGAACTCCGTGAGCGCCCGGTCGATGACCTTGTTGCTGGCGCCCCGCCAGTAGTCAATGCTCACCCCGTACTTTTGCGTAAAAACTTTCTGGATCGCGTCCATCGTCTCGGACTCGAGGGACCCGTAGACGACGACCTTCCCCTCCTGCCTGGCGGCGTCTTCGAGCGAGAGGGGCACGGCATCGACCCGCGCCGCGACCGCCGCCGCGCCGAGCAGGATCCCCGCAATCACCACGGCCCGCCGCGCCGCGCGAAATCCACCTGATCTACTCATCATCTTGCCCTCCTAGCGCGCGGCCTGAAGATCGGCCGGCCGGCGGTTTCCTCCCCGACGCGAGCTTGACCGAGACCGGCACGTCGAGACCGCCCTGCACGGCGTATGGCTCGACGAGGCGGTCGAATGCCGACCGGATGCGCCGTTGGGTGTCGGCGCTCTGCCGCAGAATCATCGCCGGGGTGCGCACCCCTCCTTCGATCACGCCGCGCCACAGTTCTTCGGGCCCGGGAACACGGTGGGTGAATGCGATGCATCGCACGTTGACGTCCACCAGACCGGCGGATCGCAGGAGCCCGGAGAACTCCTGATCCGATGAAAAGCGAAAGAACGGAGGACCCGGAGGAAGATCCGGTGGCGGAGGAGCCTCCGCGGCTTGGATCGCTTCCACGAACACGCCGAAAATGCGGGCCCGCTCGGGGACGTCCCACACCGAGAACGCGACGGCGCCGCCGGGGGCGACGACACGAACGCACTCCGCGGCCGCTCGCTCCGGCCGCCCCAGATGGAGCAGCACGAAGTTGCCGACACTGGCGCTGAACGACGCGTCGGGAAAGGGAAGCTCTTCGGCATTCCCATGCCTGAACTCGATCTCCGGATGGCGTCGGCGGGCCAGCGCGAGCATTTCGTGGGCGATGTCGGTGCCGATCACCGAGGCGCCGCGCTGGCGCGCTCGCGCCGCGACGTACCCCGGGCCCGTGGCGACGTCGAGCACCCGTGAGGTGAGGCCCACCTCGGCGTCATCGAGCAGAGGATCGATGATGCGGCCGGTGATCGGTCCAAAGAACCGATCGTAGGCGTCTCCGACCTTTCCCCAACCGGCGACTTCAAATCGATGAAACGCTTCGGGGTCGATGGGCGCCTGGCTCACGATACGCCCTCGGGCCGGATGGCGATGCAGCGCTCCGGGCGCAGCGCGAGGAAGACCCGGTCCCCCCGCCGCACGACGACGGAAGGGTGCGCGCGGACCCGCAGCACCTGGCCGCCGACGGCAAGGCGGCAGTCCATGCACTCGCCGAGAAACACGACCTGCTCGACGGTCGCCTCCCACGCGCCCTCCGGCTGCGGCCGCTCGTGGATCGACACGTCCTCCGGCCGCACGGAGACGGTGACCTCCCGGCCGGCTGCGGCCCCCTCCGGGATCGCGCATACCAGCGGACCGCACGCGGTCTCCACCCGATACCGGTCGCCGCCCGCGGCCGCGACGACGCGGCCCGGTACGAGGTTCGTCGACCCGATGAAGTCGGTCACGAACCGGTTGACCGGCCGCTCGTAGATCTCCCGGGGAGACCCGAGCTGCACGATGCGCCCCTCGTGCATCACCGCCACGGTGTTGGACATCGCCAGCGCCTCGACCTGGTCGTGGGTCACGTAGATCGTCGTAATGCCCAGCTGGCGCTGAAGGGCGCGGAGCTCGAGCCGCATCTGCTCGCGCAATTTCGCGTCCAGGTTGGACATCGGCTCATCGAGCAGGAGCACCTTCGGCTCACGCACGAGCGCGCGCGCCAGCGCGAGGCGCTGCTGCTGTCCGCCGCTGAGGCGTGTGGCCGGGCGCTGTTCCAACTCATCCAGGCGGACCGTCGCCAGCGCGTGGCGAACCTTGCCGGTCAACGCCGCTCGTCCGCCGTGCGTTCGGCCCACCCGCAGGGGGAAGGCGACGTTGTCGAAGACGGTCATGTGCGGCCAGATCGCATAAGACTGGAACACCATACCGATATCCCGGCGGTTGGGTGGGACGAAGACGCTCCGGTATGAAGAGTACACGACCGCGCCGTCGAGCTCGATCTCTCCGGCATCCGGCCGTTCGAGCCCCGCAATCGATCGCAGCGTGGTGGTCTTGCCGCACCCCGACGGACCCAACAGCGTGAAGAACTTCCCCGCGGGCACGTCGAAGCTGATGCCGTCGCACGCGGTGGTGGCGGCGCGCCCGTCTCGGAAGATCTTGACGAGGCCCGAGACCTTGACCATCACCGAGTCCGCAGCGGCCCGCGTGGGGAAGCCCCCACGTGGGATCCGCCCTACCGCTCGGGGGGCCGTCCGTCCCCGCGGAGCAGCCAGCCCCAGGTCTCGCGCGTCTGCCGTTTGTACTCGGGCGTTGGTCCGATCGGGGTCGGAAAGCGATCCTTCCATTCCCACGGGCGGGTCGCGTCGATGATGACCCGGGAGTTGAACCCCTTGCGATCGGGATGGATGGCGGGATCCAGCGGACCGCTCCAACACCGTCGAATGATCTCGTAATCCTGCTCGGGATCGGCCCGCGTCAGCACGGCCCACATCACGTCGTTGAGGTCGGTGATGTCGATGTCGTCATCGACGATGACGACCATGCGGTTGAGATAGGCGCCGGCGCGTACCTGCGAGGCGAGCAACCCCGCCTGCTTGGCGTGGCCGCCGTACATCTGGCGGATCGCGACGATATACAGGAGCCGGCATCCGCCCACGGGATGGCAGTACACCCCGGCGATCCCGGGAACACCGGCGTCCTTGAGCGCCTTGCGGAGCAGGCCGGATCTGAGGTACTTGCGAAAGTGGTGCGCCTCGTACGGGGGCTTCTCGGGGGGACATCCCATCAGGATCGGGTTATTGCGATGGTAGATCGCCTTGACCTCGATCACCGGCTCCTCCCGGCTTCCGCTGGCGTAGTACCCGGTCCACTCGCCGAAGGGCCCTTCCACCAGCCGGGCGTTGGGGTGCACGAAGCCTTCGATGACGATCTCCGCGTGCGCCGGGAGCGGCAGCCCCGTATGCCGTCCGGGAATCACCTCCACCGGCTCGCCCTTGACGGCGCCCGCCCACTCGTACTCGTTCACGCCGAGCGGGACCTCCAAGCAACTGGCGAGGAAGAGCATGGGGTCCATCCCCACCATCGCGAGGACCGGCATCGGTTCGCCGCGCGCGAAGTACTTGTCCCGGTGCAGCCGGCCGTGCTTGCCCGGCGAGATGTACAACCCGCAGCGG